>CAZLZY010000206.1:0-4857 GCA_964564075.1 uncultured Spirochaetales bacterium | reverse complement strand
GATGCATACCTCGCAGAGAACGGCTCCTATAATACGATCTGTATCTCAGGCGGATGGGTCTCTGATAGTGAGGGTAGACTCCTCGATAACGGACACACTGATAGTGAACTGATCGCTTCTGCCTGTGGATATCTGCTACAGGCTAAAGATATAACCTTCTGGAACAAAGAGGACTTTCTTATGACAGCAGATGTCAAAGAGGTCCCCGGAGCTGTAGTCATCTCTGAGATAACTTATGCAGAGGCTACAGAGCTATCTTTCTTCGGAGCTAAGGTCCTTCATCCCCATGCGTTCGTACCCGCGATCGCTAAACAGATTCCCATAAGACTCAGATGTTTCTCTGATGTCGATCATCCGGGGACCTGGGTACTTGCAAAGAAGCAGGAGACAGACCTACAGCAGGTGAAGGGCTTCTCTGTGATCCATGAAACTGCTCTGATCAATATCGAAGGTGCAGGGATGATCGGGGTTCCCGGTGTCTCCTCACGACTCTTCTCAGCGATGAGAGAGAATAATATCTCAGTCATCCTCATATCTCAGGCATCGAGTGAACATTCGATCTGTTTCGCAGTCCCAGAACAGCATGCGAACCTCGCAGCGGCGACAGCAAGACGAATCTTCTCAGAAGAGCTTGAGACCTTCAAGATAAACTCCATAGAGGTGGAATATGATTGTGCGATCCTAGCTGCCGTTGGTGAACAGATGCCTGGTGTACCTGGTATCGCAGCGAAGTTCTTCGGTGCTATCGGAAAAGCCCATGTCAATGTCAGAGCTATCGCTCAGGGCTCATCTGAGAGAAATATCAGTGCGGTCATCAAGAGTTCAGATGCGACTAAGGCTCTTCGTGCACTGCATGCCGGTTTCTTCCTCTCAAAACAGACCTTGAGTATCGGCCTCATCGGTCCAGGTCTTATTGGTTCGACCCTGTTGAAGCAGATCGCTTCTGAATCAGAACGACTCAAAGCAGATTTCAATGTTGACCTAAGAGTCAGAGGGATAGCGAACTCGAAGAAGATGCTCCTCTCTGATCAGGGGATCGACCTGTCGACCTGGGAAGAACAGCTTGAGACTGACGGGAAACCGGCAGAACTCGAAGAGTTCTCCAAACATGTCGCAGCAGATTATTTCCCTCACTCAGTCCTTATAGACTGTTCTACTTCTAGTGTGGTCCCCTCTCAGTATCTGAGTTGGATCAATAGAGGTATTCACCTCATCACACCAAACAAGAAGGCCGGGACCTTCCCCTATCCTCAGTATGATGAACTCATGGAAGTAGGGCGAAAACGTGGTAAACATTTTCTCTATGAGACGACTGTAGGAGCAGGACTCCCTATCATAGGAACGCTGAAAGACCTTATCCAGACAGGAGACAGGATCAGAAAGATCGAAGGTGTCCTCTCCGGGACTCTTGCATATCTCTTCTGGCGATTTGATGGGACGCTCCCCTTCAGTCAACTCGTAAGAGAGGCTAAAGAACTCGGTTATACCGAACCGGACCCAAGAGATGACCTCACCGGTATGGATATCGTACGAAAAGCAGTCATCCTCTCAAGAGAGATCGGCATGCTCACAGAGATCGAAGATGTCCCTGTTCGTAACCTTGTCCCAGAAGAGCTCATCGATGTAACGCTCGATGAGTTCATGGAGAAGATGTCGATCATCGATGCTGACCTGTTGAAGATGCAGCAGGATGCAGAGGCCGAGGGAAAACTTCTCAAGTATGTAGGGATCATCGATCCTGAGAAGGGAACCTGTAAAGTAGAGTTGAAAGGATACAAGAAGGATCATCCATTCGCACGGATCTCCGGAACAGATAATATCGTAGCCTTTACCACTGACCGGTACCACGAGCAGCCTCTAGTCATCCAGGGACCTGGAGCAGGACCTGAGGTTACGGCCGGAGGAGTCTTTGCAGATCTCCTGAGACTCGGTGCCTTCCTAGGCGCACGATTCTAATACACCCAAGAAGATTGAGGAGCATGAGCATGAAATTCATCAGCACGCGAGGAAACTCACCAGAAGTCAGCGCCTTTGATGCGATCCTTCAAGGATTGGCACCAGACGGCGGTCTCTATATGCCCGAAGAGATACCGGAACTTCCCGTAGAACTCTTCAATCCAGAGATGAGTTATCAGCAGATGGCTTATGAGGTCCTTACCCCCTATTTCATCGGAGACCCTCTTGAGGGAGACCTCAAAGCGATCTGTGATGAAGCGTTCGACTTTCCTGTTCCTCTTCATTTCCTTAATGATTCTGAAGCTGTCTTAGAGCTCTATCATGGCCCTACAGCAGCCTTTAAAGATTTTGGAGCACGTTTCCTAGCTAGCTTCATGGAACGCTCTTACGAGGTTCGTCAGCAGCCTCTGACTATCCTCGTCGCTACCTCAGGTGATACCGGTGGTGCTGTAGCAGCAGCCTTCCATCAGAAGAACCATATTGGGGTAAAAGTACTCTTTCCAAAGGGACGGGTATCTGCAAGGCAGGAGAAACAGCTTACCTGTTGGGGTGATAATGTAGCATCCTATGCCGTGACCGGTGCCTTCGATGACTGTCAGGCTATGGTGAAATCTGCGTTCATGAATCAAGAACTCAAAGAGGCCCATGGACTAACCTCTGCGAACAGTATCAATCTTGGAAGATTGCTTCCTCAATCAGTCTATTATGTCTATGCCTCGGTACAGTACAAGGCGAAGACAGGGAAAGAGCCTGTGTTCATCATACCGAGCGGGAATGTCGGGAATTCAGTCGGAGCCCTATTCGCCAAAGCGATGGGTGCACCGATCAAAGATATCATCTTAGCGGTGAATGAGAACAAGACCATCCCAGATTATCTTGCATCAGGAGTCTATGAGGCAAGAGAGAGTATCGCGACCTTAGCTAATGCCATGGATGTTGGGGACCCGAGTAATATGGAGAGGATGCGGTTCCTGTATGCCTCGATCGATGAGATAAGAGCTCAGATCAGTGCCTACAGCGTATCTGATGCATTGATCAAGCAATCAATCGCTGAGGTGTGGAATAAGTACTCCTATGCAGTATGTCCTCATACAGCATCAGGGGAGTATGTGAGAAATCATATAGTAGAAGATAGTGATACGATCGTTGTCGCTACCGCTCATCCTGCGAAGTTCGAGACTATCGTAGAGCCGGTCATCGGTGAAGAACTACCGATCCCTGAAGCTCTCTCCAAGCTCTTTCATAAAGAAAGTATCTGCAAGGAGATCTCTACAGAGATCGAAGCTCTGTTCGACTAGCCGATTCGGCAGGTTGGTATATTTCTGATGGCAAGTGGGGTAACCGTCCCCTTGCCGAAGACACTCTCCATCATCAAAACATAACCCGCGAAGAGCTCATTTGGTAGATAGGCCTGAATGGTCCCAGCGAATCCACCACCGTGGACTCTACAAGCGCCAGTACCCTTAAGAAAACCCTCTGTCATAGCTAAAGCTACGGTCACACCCTGTTCTGAGGGTAGTGAAGTCGGGTAGAGGTTCTGTAGGAACATCCCTGAGGACTTTCCTGATTCCCGTACCATCGAGAGATAGGTATCGATCTTATCATCCTGAAGGGCTCCTACCATATCTGCAGCTCTTCTATCCTCGAAGAAGAAGTGAATGGCTCTGATCACCGCTCTATCCCCGACAGTCTCTCGGAGATCCTTCAGGTGCTTTAACAGCTCTTCGAATGAAGACTCATGACACGTAGTCTTTCCCATAGCCTCAGCGACACCTCGCATCTCTATCGGGATCGCAGCATACTCAGGAGTGAGGTTAGCATGATTCCCTCCGGTATCGACTACCGAAAGAGTGTATCCTTTAGCTCTGAAGTCATATGTTACCGGATCGATGATAGGTAGGGCCGTATCAGCAAAATCGATACCGACGATTCCTCCATTCGCACAAGCTATCTGATCCATGAGGCCTGATGGCTTCATGAAATAGACATTCTCTGCATACTTACCATAGATCGCGAGCTCTGTGGTCGAACAGGCAGAATCGGCATAGAGGTCATTGAAGATCGTACCGATGAGTACTTCGATCGCAGCTGAGGAACTCAATCCTGACCCTTTGAGGACTCTCGTAGAGGTCGCAGCCTTGAAACCTTGGATCTTACATCCTTTCTCAGCGAACTTCGCAGCGATCCCTCTAAGAAGGGCCTCTGTCGTTCCCTCCTCCTCAGGATGGATAGAGAGATCTGAGAGGTCCATGATGACAGGATCGAATCCTTCAGAATCTAGGACCGCAGTCATATCAGCTGATCGGGAAACTACTGCGATCGTATCGAGGTTGATACTTGCCGCAAGTACATGACCATGGTTATGGTCTGTATGGTTCCCTCCCAGTTCTGTCCTTCCTGGAGTACTATAGACCCGTACCGGTGTATCAGAACCGAAGAGTTCATGATGACGTTTTACCTGATCACTGTATCTTCTGTCCATATCCTCAGCAGTATAGAAGGCCCCGTAGAGCTTGGAGTATATCTCATGGAGCATACCATCACTGATCTGTTCTAGCAGTCGTGTTGATAGATATTCTCTCATATCACATCGTCTCTCGATAATGGATCTCAGGCAGTTCTCTTAAGTTCTTAGCACTAGTCTCAGCTGTGAGATCTCTCTGAGGCATTCCCATCAACTCATAACCGACCATGAACTTCTTCACGGTAGCTGATCTGAGTAGTGGTGGTGCATAATGCATATGCAGCAGTAGTTCTGGGTACTCTTTACCATCAGTTGGAGCCTGGTGGATTCCCATAGAGTAGGGGAAACTGGTCTTGAAGAGATTGTCGAGTTTGATCCCGAGTACCTTTATGATAGATGCAAGATCCTCTCTCTCTGCCTCTGTGAGTTCTAAGAGA
>CAZLZY010000205.1:0-4871 GCA_964564075.1 uncultured Spirochaetales bacterium | reverse complement strand
GAGAGATCCTGCTCTCACAGGAAGTACGACGTTAACACGTGCCGTGCTCATAGCATTCGCACTCACCTCACTAGGTTTCTGGGCAATCAAGTATGGAGCACACCTTAACGGTCTGCCAATACCTGGACAGAGTTATGTAGTTCCAATCAGTCTCGCGACTGCAGTCGGAGCTTTCATGTTCGGTATAGGTATGGTAATCGCTGGTGGTTGTGCATCAGGTACCTTGATGCGAGTCGGAGAAGGATTCATCATGCAGATCCTTTCTCTTCTGTTCTTCATCATTGGATCCCTTTGGGGAGCTCATGATTTTGGATGGTGGAAACTAAATTTCATGCTTGATGGTAAAGCTATATTCATGCCGGATGTTTTTGGTTGGATCGGCGCTATTATCGTTCAACTTCTGATTATCGCTTGTCTCTTTGTAGCTGCAGCGAAATGGGAAGAGAAAAAAAACAGTTAATAATCATTTAGGAGGAACACCATGGCTGAAGTAGAATTAGATTGTATGGGTGAAGCTTGCCCAGTACCTATCATCAAAGCTGAGAAAGAATTAGAAAAAATGAGCGTCGGTGATATCCTCATCGTTGCGATCGACCATAGCTGTGCTATGAAGAACGTTCCTGAGTGGGCTCGAAAACAGGGTCACAATGTTGAACTTGATGAAGTTGATGATGGTGAGTGGGAAGTAGTCATCGAGAAGATGAAATAAAAAACTGCAGGGGTAGATTCGAAAGATGAATATACGAAAGAATGCATTTTATAAAGCCTGGTTCAAAGATGCTTGGCCATATGTAACGGGAGCTGTTCTCCTCTCTATTTTCCAGATCGTCACATTAGCGACTACTGGAAATCCTTGGGGTGTATCAGGAGTCCTAGCATACTGGGGAGCATGGTTATTTGAACTGTTCGGCGGATCGGTAGATAAATGGTACTACTTTGCTTCAGAAGGAGCACAGAGGACCTTAGATAATGGAATACTCCAGCATGGTGGCTCAATGAGAAACATCGGGATTATTCTTGGAGCACTTTTTGCATCTTTAGCTGCGTGTCAGTTCAAGATCAAGAAGCTCAAAACAATCCGACAGATAGTCGCAGCCATTCTTGGTGGACTTCTTATGGGTTACGGTGCACGAATCGGCTTTGGCTGTAATATCGGAGCACTTTACAGTGGTATAGCTTCATTGTCCGTTTCAGGTTGGGTATACGCAGTATTCCTATTCCTCGGGGCGTATGTTGGTAGTAAACTGCTGGTCAAATTCTTTATGTAATTGGGGTTAATGAAAAATGGCTAGAGAGAAGAAAGTTGAAGAATATGATGTTGTGATCATCGGTGGTGGTGCTGCCGGTCTTACAGCAGGGATCTATAGCGGTCGAGCAAAGCTCAAGACTATCTTGATCGAGAAATCACTTGTTGGTGGTCTTGCTACCTATACCAATGAGATCGAGAACTATCCTGGATTTCCAGAAGGTACCACCGGTCTTGGACTGATGGAACTATTCCAGAAACAGGCTAAGAAATTCGGTGTCAAATTCAAGGGAACTGATGTGAAATCTGTTGATCTGAATGGACTCGTCAAGACTGTAGAGACCTTCAGAACGACATACAAAGCAAAGACAGTCATCATCGCTTCCGGTGGTCGACCAAGAATCACAAGAGCAGAGAACGAAGAAAAATACCTATTTGATAAAGGTATCTCCTTCTGTGCTACCTGTGATGCTGCTTCGAACACAGGAAAAGACGTCCTTGTCATCGGCTCTGGAGATGCAGCTGTCGAAGAAGGTATGTTCCTGACGAAATTTGCCAATAAGGTATATGTCTCAGTAATGCATGAAGAAGGAAAGATGGATTGTAATGAGATTGCTAAAGCGGAAGCTTTAGAGAATCCAAAGATGGAATTCATCTGGAATACGGTATGTAAGAGATTCGAAGGAACTGAGGATCACTTACATAATGTCGTTCTTACTGATCTACGAAATGGTAGTGAAGTAAGCGTAGATGTCGACACCTGTTTTGAGTTCATCGGTTACATCCCTAACACTGAGATCTTCAAAGGGATCATCGATATGACTGATAGAGGGTATGTCCTCGTCAATGATAAGATGGAAACCAATATAGAAGGTGTCTTCTCAGCTGGTGATGTCACAGAGAAATTCCTCAAACAGGTCTCAACTGCTGTTGGAGATGGAGCTGTCGCAGGTTATGCTGCTGAACGATATATTGCAGAGACTGAACAGTATAACTCTCAGATCCTTGCAAAGAACCAGTTCGTATATGTCTATGATGCATCATGTCCAAACTGTCAGAACCGAATGCTCGAGATCGAATCGATCGAGAACGTAACAGAGGGAAAGATCAGTTTCTGTAAAGTAGATGTCTATAAATCTAAAGGACTATCAGACCGAATGGGTGTTACAGTATTCCCTAGTGTAGCTGTAGTCAAAGATGGAGCGATCGTCGATGTATTGACTGAAGATTTCTCTCAGTCATTATTAGAGACCTATCTCTAAGGATACGTAGGAATTAAAGGAGTTCTCATGAGAAAGAGAAATTATCTTATAACTGTCGCTTGTGTGCTGATGACCCTTCTTGTGTTCATCAGCTGCGGTGGCAACTATGCAGAATCTGGTACCGTCATCATTGATGGTAAAGAGGCTGCAAAACTTGTCGATACCAGCGGTGTAGTACTAGTCGATGCTCAATCAGCATCTTCATATGGCAAAGGCCATATTGAGGGTGCGGTCAATATCGGCCGTGCTAACATCGTAAAGAAGGACCTAGTCGTAAATATGCTTGCTGATTCAGCAGTCATCGAAGAGGTCTTCGGTTCACGAGGAATCAGTAATTCAACTACCGTTGTGATCTATGATGACAACAACAATATGGATGCTGCAAGACTATGGTGGACATTCTTAGTCTACGGACATGAGAATGTGAAAGTAGTCGGTGGCGGACTTGAAGAGATGGTACGAGCTGGGTTCACTACATCAACAGATCCGGTGACAGCTACCCCTGCTACATTCAGTGCATCAGAAAAGAACACTGATCTGATTGCAACTACTGCAGAAGTACTTGCTCAGGTTGATGATCCTCAGGAAGATGTTGCATTGATCGATACAAGAACAGATGAAGAAGTCGAAGTGGGAACTATCCCCTCCTCTATTCATCTGAACTATGTCGAAAATAACTATTCTGATGGGACCTACAGAAAGATACAGGATATCAAGATCCTCTACAAAGAGGCTGGAATAACTCCAGAGTGTACCGCTATCATGTACTGTAAGACTTCGATCAGAGGGGCTCAGACATATTTAGCTCTATATAATGCAGGTTATCGAAATCTGAAGTTATATGATGGAGCATGGATCGAATGGGTATTAGATTCTAAGAGACCTGTACAATTACCCGAGAATTCACCAGTTATAGCAAACACTCAAGATGAGTCTTAGAGTTTGTATATAGAAGATGAGAGAGAGAGAAGGAAGGAGACGTTAATGAAAAATGTTAAATTGATAAGTATCTTGTTACTTACCTTAGTACTGTCATTCAGCTTCATCGCATGTAGTGCGAAAGAAGAAGCTGCACCAGTAGCTGAGAAGACTACCGAAGTCAAAGCTGCGGTAGTAGAGGCAGCACCTGTTGTAGATCCTGTAGAAGAAGCAGCAAATGCTTACTTTGCAAACAAACCAGACGATAGCTATATGATCAAAGAAGATGCTTTTATTGAAAAAGTAAAAGCTGGTGAAGAACTCTTCATCCTTGATATCAGAAAAGCTGCTGATTATGAAGCTGAACATGTCATGGGTGCATATAACGCTCCTTGGGGTGCAACTGCAATTCCAGAAGCATTAGGCAAACTTCCTGATGACCAGACAGTATATGTATACTGTTACAGCGGACAGTCCGCAGGTCAGACTGTTGCACTACTTAATGTTGCAGGTTTTGATGCAAAATCAGTACGATACGGTTTTAAACTCGGTATCTCAAAAGTTGAAGGCTATGAAGAAGCAATGGAAACAACTCCAAACTTCATGGATGATCTTGGAACGAAGATCGACCCTGCAATCGAAGCTGCGATCGTAGATTATTATGCTACCCTCAATGCTGATGAGACAACTAATAGTAATCTCATCTCTGCAACAAGTGCTAAAGATAATCTAGACGCTTCTGAAGGAGAGATCGTAGTAGTCTCAATCAGACAGGCTAGTGCCTTCGAAGACAAACACATCGAAGGTGCCATTAACATTCCTTACGGAAAAGGTATGCAGGAAAACTTCTCACAACTTCCAAAAGACCAACAACTCTATGTTTACTGTTACAGTGGACAGACAGCTGGACAGACCGTAGCTATCCTGAAACTTCTTGGATATGATGCTGCATCAGTCAAGAGTGGTTTCGGAACTGCTATGAGCGGTGGTGGATGGAATAACGAAGGACTTCCTATTATTCAGTCTAACGTAGTAGAAGAAGCTGCACTAGCTTATTTTGCTGATAAAGCTGCTGATAACAATATCATCAAAGAAGATGCATTTCTCACAAAGATAGCAGATGGTGAAGAACTCTTCATCCTCGATATCAGATCAGCTTCAGCATATGAAGAAAGTCATGTGATTGGCGCTTACAGTGCTCCATGGGGTGCAACTGCTATCCCTGCAGCATTAAGTAGCCTTCCTACTGATCAGACCGTCTATGTCTATTGTGTTACCGGTCAGACCGCAGGTCAGACTGTAGCACTCTTGAATGTTGCTGGAATCGAAGCTAAATCAGTTCGATACGGTTTTAAACTCGGTATCACTTCAGTAGAAGGGTATGAAGACTTCATCTTTACAACAACATATGAACTTGAATAAATTGGAACTCAGATCGAGCCAGA
>CAZLZY010000204.1:0-4877 GCA_964564075.1 uncultured Spirochaetales bacterium | reverse complement strand
AGATTGGTTGGTTCACAAGGTGTCAAGAACTTCACATCAGAGACAGCTACCGCTTCATCTGTAACTGTGCAATCTTCATAGATTGATCCAGATATCTTATTGATCATATCTCCATTAAGAGATCCATAAAAGATCTCACCTTTCGAATTCTGTACTCGTACAATTTTCATAATAAATTCTCCTTCTTTTTATGTGTCTCAATAGGACACAGTTTTTATGGTCTTACTATATTTATCGGAGGTTCTCCGGTTAACAGTGCTCGAGCATTGATTGCAGTTAACCGTCTGTTATCAATCAAAGAATCCTCTGAGTAAAATCCTGAGTGAGGGGATATCAAGCAGTTGCTCAATGAGAAAAGGGGATTATCTTCTGGCTTCCAATCTGGATGCTTTGACGGTTCATTCTCAGTATCATCTAGACCTGCTGCAACGATCCATCCCTCTGTCAATGCTTTATAAAGAGCTGCATTATCAACAAGCTTACCCCGTGAGCAGTTAACAACCACTGCATTCTTCTTCATCATACGCAATCTATCTTCATTGATGATGTGATGAGTATGTTTGTTATAGGGGCACATCACATTGACTACATCTGACTGTTTCACTAGCTCGTCGATATCAACTTTCTTCACACCCATTGAGGCCATATAATTCTCTGATACATAAGGATCGGAACTGATTACCTGCATCCCACATCCAATGATCTTTCGTGCAATGTTCTGAGCAATCTTACCGAAACCAATGATTCCCCAAACAGTATTGCGGAATCGTTTAATAGGTTGAACAGCATCCTGGAACTCCCAGCGTCCAGCTTTTGTTGCAGTATCATAAAGAGGGAGTCTTCTGCAGAGAGCCAAACCCATAGCGATACTATGTTCTGCGACCTCTTCGATACAGAAGTCTGGAATATTCGTCAGAACCATACCGTTATCATAAACAGCTTGAACATCTACGGTATCAACACCGATCCCATACCTACAGACACCAATACAGTGGTCCATCTGTTCACAAGTCTCGCGTGTGACTTTAGCATACCGGGTCATGAGCACATCCGCATCTTTTACCAGCTCCCCAAGACCTTCACCGGTACTACATTGCAGTCCGATAACTTCAGCTCCTATGGGTTCTAAGATACTTCTCTCTATATCAAGATCCTCATAATCATAATCACTTATATAGACTTTCTTTTTCATTTTCATCCTTACCTATTTCTTGTGTATATATACTGGCATCACTTCACCACCATGCTTTAATAACGAGACAGTGGCTTGGTCACCTTTTTTATCAAAAGCTATTGTTAATGCATCCTGAACACTCTCAGCCCAGATGAATCCCAATTGTTCAGTGATCTCTTTAGTGATTCCAGGAGAAACAAGAATAGCCTCTCTTTCTCCAGTGATGACTTTTCCTACATGCAAGATATGGGCTGCTATGGTTAGATCATCAAGTTCTCCATCATCAACCATCTTCTCGATCTTACCTGGTTGAGAATATCCATATTGCTCTACCTCTGGGTGTTCTATAGCAACACCCTCAGGACTAGAAGTGACTAGAATGAGGACTCCATCCTTTTTCAATGCCAAATCCGCGGAGTAGATCCCCTTTGAAGATTGCCACATATTAATATGAGCAGGATATGCATCTGAGATCACGATATCTGCAAGAGCATCGATCTCACAGCCATACACATCCTTAGCAGCTCTACACCCGGCCTTATGGGCACATACAGGATCACCACAAACACATTGATATACATGGCCATTACCAGCCTGAACTGTATTGAAGATAAACTTCAACCCTGCTTTCATCCCAACTTCATTGATCTCATTACGAACTGGATTATCAATGACACCCATAATATCTTTGCCGTCATAATACTTAGCACTAAGCCAGTGAGTCTGACCTGTGGTCACAGCGCCACATACTCCCGGCTGAACGATCTTTGCGCCACCAGAGAATCCTGCGACTCTATGAGGGACGATATGCCCGATCCCAATGATGTAATCAGATTCCATCAGGAGAGAGTTGAGCATCACATCTGTTCCATGAGTTGTCTTTCCAAGCGATTCCAAGTATGTATCGTCATACCAGATATGGTCATATACGGTGAAGTTCTCTACGACATATCGGCCATATTTCTCTCGTTTTTCCTGATCATTCATGGCACGATGAGTACCTGAAGCAACTAGGATCTTTATATTCGACTTAGCTACCCCGCTGACAAGAATCTCTTTGATCATGATCGGGAGGATCTTATCAGCTGGAGTTAATCTTGTGTAATCATCTACCAGTATGAGAACGTTCTCATCACCAAGAAGTTCATCACATAAGCGATTCATACCAATTGGTGACTGTAGGCATTCTGTAACGAGAAGTTCAATGGATCGAGGATCTATCTGAACATTATTTGGCTCTATGACCTTTAATAGATTGTCATCAGGGACCTCAACAGGTTCAATATTCTCATAGGTGAATTTCCAAGTATAGGCCATACTATCTTCTCCTGTAGAGCAGGTCCTGTTGACCTGCTCTATCACAATCTTAAATAGATTAGATCATCTCTAATCGTTTCAATTCATTTCTAATAGCTGAAATCTCTGCTTCACTTGCAGGAACAAAGGGTTTCCTAGGATATGCTTTGATGATCCCTCGGATCTCGAGCATCGCATATACTGCTAATTGAGTAGATCTTGCGAGATACATAACATCTCTGAGCTCATTGATCTTGAACTGGGTCTCAGCACATGCCTTCATATCCCATCTCATCCCTTCTTCAAACATCTTCCTATTGATCTCAGGGAATGCATTAGCTAATCCTGGAATGAATGCTTCACAACCAAGGACTCGAGCTGATGCGAACATAGCCTCTGTACCAAGTGCAACATCAAAGGTCTCATCTTTCAAGATTCGATGATAATTCGCATGAGTCAGGATATCAAAGGTCGCATCCTTAACTCCGGCAAGACCTCTCGCTTTCAGTTTCTTGATAGTCTCCAATCCGATCTCATAACCTTGAAAACCTGGATTATTATATAGATATACCGGTATCTTCACTGAATCAATCAGATCAGAGTAAAAATCTAATAGGTCATCCTCTTTATGATTGAAATAAAACGGCCCAACTGCAGCTACTGCATCAACTCCAGCAGCTTCAGCATGCTGTGCAAGTTCCACAGATTCGATGTTATTTGTTGTTCCAACCATTGGGATCACAGGGATATCACCCTTGGTTATTCCCATAGTAGTCTCAACAACCTGCTTTCTCTCTTCGAGATTCATCATTGGTCCAGCGCCGTATGAACCAGTGATGAACAATCCATCTACCTCATCTTTGAGGTAGGTTACGAGAGTTTTAAGACTTGCTATGTCTAAAGCTCCCTTTTCTGTGAATGGTGTGAGCATAGGGGGGGTTACCCCTTTCATTTTGAACATATAATTCTCCTTGAAAAAGTTTAATAGTTTTTAACTTGAGTAAAGCAATAGTTTGTTGTTATAGAATCAATTAGTTAACTTGGTATAACGGTTTTCCGTCCTTTAACATCCCATAGACATTCCTTGCAACCTTTTGCTGCAGTTCGCTGATCGACGTCTCTGAATACCAGCTCAGATGCGGTGTTATCGTTACCTGTTCAGGGTATTTTAACAAAGCGGATCTATTGTACTCAGAATCCAGCATATCCAATACATCTAGGCTAGCCATCCGTACCTTCCCAGATTCAATCGCTCTGACCAGGGCCTGTTCATCTATGAGACCACCCCGTGAGGTGTTCACGATATAGACACTATCTTTCATCGCTGCAAATGCAGCATCATTCAACGTGTGTCTAGTAGCATCGTTTAGTGGAGCATGTACTGAGATAAGGTCAGAATTTGCTAGGAGCTCATCCATGGTGACAAATTCAACCCAGTCGTAGGATCCGTCATCGGTATAATACGGATCGAATGCAAGGACCTTCACACCGAAAGGACGAAGTTTATCTGCTGTTCTTCGAGCAATGTGACCGAAGGCAATAAGTCCTACTGTGTGCTCAGAAACACGTTTCAATGGTTTGATCTTCTCATAAACCCATCTATCTTCATGGATGAGAAGATTCGCATAGGCAACTGCACGTAAGCAGTTCATAATATGCGCCATTGCTGTATCAGAGACCTCTTCAATACAGTAATCCGGTACATTGCTGACAACGATCCCCTTACTGGTAGCAGCTACGATGTCTATGTTATCGAGCCCGATAGCATACCGTGCGATTATCTTACAGTTCTGCATGGCATCGATGACATCTTTTGTTACTTGAGCGAACTGAACGATAAGAGCGTCTGCATCTATCACATAAGGGATCAATGCTTCAGGATCTTTGATCCCACCCTCTTGGATCTTTGTGAGATCAATGATCTCAACATCACCAAGACCTTCCAATATACTGATCTCCTGACTGTTACTTGGATAATAATAGTCAGCAAATACGATTTTAAAACTCATATAATATCTCCTTTAAAGACCCTATTACAGGATCCCTGCTCTCTTTGCTATATCTAACGAACCCTTTATATTCAGCATATCCACCTCAGTGACATCTGTTATTGCACGGACAGAACCTTTCCATTTCATCTGAGATTTCAGAATATGCTCATAGATCTTACATCGCCCTTCATGACCGACTAAGACTATATTTGAATCCTTTGGGAGTCCCATGACATCAAACTGATTAAGAGATCTCATATCTTCAGAAGCTATAAGCGATTCTACAAAGAGCTTTCTCTCATACCATGTGGTATCTAGGAGAACATCAAGGAATCTTGGCATCAATAAGGATCTTAAGAATCCAGAACTATCGACCCAGTGGAATCCATTATCTATCACTGCAGTATCAAAATAAT
>CAZLZY010000203.1:846-4890 GCA_964564075.1 uncultured Spirochaetales bacterium | reverse complement strand
ATGTTCTACGATGCATTGAAACGAGTATCATTACTCGTTGATCAAAAATCAAAACGACTTTTTATTGATATTGATATTGAATCAGTTACTCTCTCTTCAGAGGAAAGTGATATTGGTAAGGCTATGGAAGAGATCCCTTGTGAGTACTTTGGTGAGAAGACTCGAATTGCTGTGAACTATGTGTATGTGGTTAACCCCTTAAAAGTTATGCCAGGAGAAAAGATCAGTATAAGTTTTTCAGAAGCTAACAGAGCGATTAGTATTGCACCCTACCCAGAGAAAGATTTCTTTCATGTAGTTATGCCAATGCAGCTTGATTAAGTTATATGATCATTGAATCAATAAGAACATATAACTTTCGTAATCTTTCAAATGCAACTATAGATACCTCAAATAAACATGTTCTCTTAGTAGGGGATAATGGTCAGGGAAAATCTAATTTTATCGAAGCCATCTATTTTGCCTGTTATGGATCATCTTTTAGAACTCGTCTACAAAAACAGATAACAACATTCTCTAAGAATGAGTTATCTGTTATAGCTTCAATCCGCAATGGTGAGAAAGACTATACGATAAAGGTCATTTTTCGTGATGGAAAAAGAAAAACCTTCATCAATGATAAAGAGATCAAAGATAGAAAAGAACTATTATCAATCTGTACCTGTATTGTATTCTCTCATGAGGATATGGAATATGTGAATGGTGCTCCAATGATGCAAAGAAAGTTCTTCGATCAAACTATATCCCTTATTGATAATCCCTATATCGACAGTATGAGAATGTATAATGCTGTGATCAAACAAAGAAATGCCCTGTTAAAAAGTGGAGATGAATCTATTTTAGGTATTTATAATAGAAAACTTGCTGAGATTGGGTTGGAGATTCAAAAAAAGAGATATTGGATCACAGAAAAATGTAATGAGATATTCCCTGTTCTTTACACGAGGATCTCTGAGAATCCTTTACCAGTGACTTTGACCTATAATCCTTCATGGAAGTCATGTAATACGTGTGATGAGGCCATAGCTCTTTTAGAAAACAATTTAAATCGTGATAAGAAGTATGAAATGACAACTTCTGGACCGCATAGAGATAAATTCATGTTCTTGCAGAATAAAAGAGATTTTATTGCAACTGCATCTACAGGTCAGATACGACTTACTGCAATAGTTTTGAAATTGGTACAATCGATCTTATATGGTAATTTGATGAATAATAGGCCGATTCTCCTGCTAGATGATGTTCTTCTTGAATTAGATATAAAGAAAAGAGAACGTTTCTTAGAGAATATATATGATTATGATCAGGCTTTCTTCACTTTTTTACCTAAAGAATCATACTTCAAAGAGAAGAATGCTGATAATATAACCTTTGAAGTAACTCATGGTACGTTGGAGAGGATATGAAGAAAGCTGCTGATTTCATCGAACAGATCTTTTCAAATATCTCTATTGATGAGCATAACGATGTCATTTCTCTTTTTAACAGTTGGGAAGAGATCGCAGGATCTAATATAGCATCTCATTCCACGATTCATGATCTAGATGGAACTTCTTTGATCGTTCATGTAGATCATCCTGGATGGGTACAGATGATAGACCTTAAGAAAAGAATGCTACTGCGTGTATTGAATCAAAAATACCCAGAATTGAATATTGAAAGGATTGTTACCTATGTTGCTTCATGATATAGATATATTTTAATATTTCAGGTACAATAAACTGCGTGTTTGTTGGGTTGACAAAATAATATTTGAAAAGTATACTTCCTCACTCGATGATGTATACTAAGTATGAGACAAAAATTCCGCGTAAGCGATGATATAATGGAGAATATCCTAGGATGAAAAGAACCTATCAACCAAGTAGAGTAAAGAGAAATAGAAAATTCGGTTTTAGAGCGCGAATGAAGACTAAAGGCGGACGGCTTATTCTTGCTAGAAGAAGAAAAAAAGGTAGAACTAAACTCTCAGTAGCAGATGAGAAAAAATCTTACTAAAAATCAGATTATTAGAAGAAAGTCTGATATTAGTCGTATTTTTAAGGAAGGAAAGGTAGTATCGGTTCGAGGATATAAATTAGTCTATTCACCAAATGGACTTTATTTTCCGAGAATTATTATTATACCAGCTAAGAAATTTGGCAATGCTGTACAGAGGAATACTGTGAGAAGAAGATGCAAAGAGATCTTCCGAATGGAGTATTCTTTCCTTGAGCATGGGTATGATGTAGCCTTTATTATCTATCCAGGTAATGAATATGATTACACAATATGTAAAAAACAATTTTGTAAACTCGTAGAAAAAGCAGGTCTATTCATATAGGTAGACCCGCTTATTTTTTATTTATACTTTCGTTCCTATAAAAACGTATTCAGACTTCTCACTAAGTACTAATTAGGAGAAATTATGGATAAAAGAACAATTCTGGCTGTAGTATTATCAGTCGTAATCATTACTGTTGGATTTACCATTCAAAGTGTATTTTTCATGCCTGAGGTAACAGTGACCCCAACTGCTACAGAACAGGTTGTCACTACTAATACGGTTTCTACTGTAAATAACACAGCCACCACTGAACAATTAAGCACTCCTTCATCATTAGTGTATGAATCTGGTGTTGCAGGATCCGTTGTACCGTTGGGTTCAGATCCAAAAGATAAAGACTTCGTTATTGAGAATGATGTATTCATCGCAACTATTGATTCTGCAGGTGCAGCAATTAAAAGTATAAAGATGAAGAATCACCTTGATAATGGAATACCTGTCGAGATGATCTTCAATGGAAGTGATGATCAAGCAGCTTTCTATCTGTATATCGGAAATGATAAACAGAACCCTGTAGACTGTACCTTCAATGTGAACGTCATCGATGATTATACTATTGAATTCTATAGGGACTTCTCTATTATTGGTGAAGATGGGACTGCATCTGATGAGACTTTTACTCTAAGAAAGAAATTCGTATTCAATCAGACAGATTATTTGTTTGAGATATATATCTCCTTTGAGAATAGTGTGAATAAGGTTATTCCTCTTAACTACGATGGATATGCATATACCTTGGCTTATGAACCTCAGATCGGTCCAGAGTTCTTTGAAGAACTAGATGGAAGATATAAATACAGAAGATTCTATACCTACCAAGATGGTAAGAAGGATCAGGCCAAACTAAAGAACAATGAATATGTTACTAACGACTTCATCTCATGGGCATCATTAACAGGTAAGTACTTTACTGTTATCGGTATTCCTGATTCTACCCCATACACCGTAACCCTTACAGAGAATGCTGTCGAAGGTATTCCTATGGGTGCTCAGATGTATTTTTCAAGACCTGTAATCAGAAGTTCTGCTAATACAGATGTTTTCAGATTCTATGTTGGTCCGATACTCAGTAAAAATCTCTCGATCTATAACGATTCAGAAGATAATGGTTTTGGATTAGCTGATCTTCAACTTGAGAAAGCTGTAGATTCAAGTTCATGGCTTGGGTGGTTAGAGACTGCATTAAAATGGCTATTAGCTTTCTTCTACAAACTCATACCTAATTATGGTGTAGCGATCATTTTACTGACTATCCTCATAAAACTCGTTTTATACCCATTTACCAAGAAAAGTTTTGAATCGACTGCTAAGATGTCAGCATTATCTCCTCAGATAGCTGAATTGAAGGAAAATTACAAAGACAATCCAACTAAATTGAATGCAGAGACAGCAGCTCTATATAAACGAGAAAAGATAAATCCAATGGGTGGTTGTCTCCCAATGGTATTCCAGTTCCCAGTATTCATCGCACTATATGGACTCTTGAATAAACATTTTGAGCTTAGAGGAGCTGTATTTATCCCTGGTTGGATAACAGACCTCTCATTACCGGAATCGATCTTCACTTTACCCTTCTCTATACCCTTCATTGGAGATGCGATCAGATTACTACCAATACTCTATGTAGCTTCAATGATCTTCTCAATGCGTCAGAGCCAATCTGGAGCAGCAAGCAATTCACAGACACAGAGTATGAACAAGATGATGATCTACTTCAT
>CAZLZY010000203.1:0-836 GCA_964564075.1 uncultured Spirochaetales bacterium | reverse complement strand
CACCATCTTACAGCAGAAGATCACTAATAGGGTCAAGGCTCATCAGAGAGAGGAAGAGATCTCTCATCCTGAATTGAAGTTAGTGAAAAAGACAAAAGTGAATAATAAGGTTGCACCTAAAAAGAAGAAGTAGATATCTCACGAAATGAAAGACTTTGACTCTAAGGAGATAATATATGATAAAAGAATTTGAAGGAAAGACAGAGCAAGATGCGATTGATAATGCAGTTGCAGCGCTTGACCTTGATAGAGAGAACTTTGATGTTGAGATAATCGACGCAGGAAAAAAGGGCTTCTTCAAAAAGAGTAACGTAAAGATCCAAATTCATTTGCATGAAGAACATGCTGAAGAATCAGTGATAGATACAAAGAAAAGAACACCTATTGAGACAACTGAGAATTCTGAATTCGAAGATAAGATCATAGAGTTCTTATCCCAGGTAATCGAAAAGATGGGTTATTCATCAAAAGTTATGATAGCTTATAGAAAAGATAATAAGATCGGTCTTAATATCGTATCTGAAAATTCTGCTATCATAATCGGTAAGAAAGGAAAGAATCTTGATGCTTTACAACTGTTAGCGAATGTATATGCTGGACAGATCGACAATACCAGGAAGATCGTTGTTGATACAGAGAACTATCGGATCAGACATGAAGAACAACTAGTCAGAATGGCATATAGTACTGCTGTTCAGGTAAAGAAGACAAAGAAGTCAAAATTACTTGAACCTATGAATCCCTATGAAAGAAGACTGAAACATACAGCGTTGAATGATATCAATGATGTTGAGACTAAAAGTGAAGGCGAAGCCCGCTCTAAACGTGTAAGGATC
>CAZLZY010000202.1:0-4951 GCA_964564075.1 uncultured Spirochaetales bacterium | reverse complement strand
AGTTCATATGTTTTCTCCTTTTTGATCGAATCCTTCTTGAAGGATATCTTTATGCTGATCGTAATGTTTAGTAATTAGTTGTGTGAGGTCGTCCATGATCTCCTCTCGAGCTACCAGTAGGGTTCTCCCCGTGAAGTGATCATAGGGTTCTCCGAAGAAGTTCTGGTAGGGTATCCCTGCCTCTTGTAACAGGACAAGTGCTGCGCAGATATCATAGATACGAAGGTCTGTCTCCCAGTACCCGTGGAAGAAGCCTGCTGCACAGTAGGCAAGGTCCAATGCGGCTGAACCCATCCTGCGAATCTCCTGACATCGGGTGAGAAGTTCCTGAGCAGATTCGAAGTATCCCTTTGCTACATCAGGGGATCTGAAGGGCATCCCTGTCGCAATGAAGGAATCTTCTAGTTTACCATTGAAACCATAGAGGGGGAGTCTCCTGTCATCAAGCCATGCTCCGTGTCCTTTGGCAGCTGAGAAGATCTCCTGAGAAACAGGCCGATAGATGATTCCTAGGACCGGTTCCTTTTTATAGAGTAGTCCGATCGATATACACCATTCAGCAATCCCATGGAGGAAGTTGAGCGTACCATCTATCGGGTCTACTACCCAGGTATACTCTTCGCCGATGTCTTTTGAGGTCTCCTCTCCATAGAAAGCGGCCTCAGGAATGATCTTCCCGAGCATATCTCGGAGCATCTTCTCGCTCTCGATATCTATCTTTGAGACTACTTCTCTTGGGCTCTTCTGATACCCTTGTACGGCTTCTGGCTTTCGGTAGAATGAGAGCTGGTAATCACCGATTCGGGGTAGTTCTTTCTTTACACTTCTCAGGATCTCAGTCAGATTGATCATTGTTGCTTCTCCCTGATTACATGATACTAAAGTATCTTATTAAGAGTCAATCGAGAGGAGGTTTCAAACCATCTGAACTTCAGGGAAGTGAACAGAAGCATCTTTTTACTATTGAAGGAATAGTTCATGTGAATTATAATCCCCATGATGAAATATGCATATTACGATACAGATGACCCTATTGTCGCTTTAGCCACTCCCTGGGGAGAGAGCGCGCTGGCTGTGATACGAGTATCGGGGAAAGATTCCATCCCTCTTGCAGCTCCCTGTCTCTCAAGAGCTGATAGATTACTCAAAGGGAGATCTCATACCATACATTATATGAACTTCATCGATCCTGCTGATAGCATGCCGATCGATGAGATCACTGTCGCCCTCTACCGGGCTCCTCATGGATATACCGGACAGGACTCGTTAGAGATCTTCTGTCATGGTTCTTTAGTGAGTATCAAGAAGATCATTGAGACTCTCAAACAGGCGGGTTTCAGAGATGCTAGGCCGGGAGAGTTCACCCTACGTGCTTTTACTCATGGGAAACTCGACCTGACTCAGGCTGAAGCAGTTCAGGAGATAGTCTCTGCTAAATCAAGACAGGCTCATTCTCTCGCTTTGCATCGTCTCTCAGGAGGACTTTATTCCCATATTGATAAGATCAAGAAAGACCTTCTACTCGTATTGAGCAGAATAGAACTTCAGCTCGATTATGCGGAAGATGAGGTTGTCCTAGATGAGGAGATCGATGAGGAAGCTCTCCATAGTTCAGTCAAAGCTCTTGAGGAGCTTGCTGCGACCTATAGAACCGGTAAGATCTTCTCTTCTGGTGTCAAGATCGCTCTAGCGGGACCTACGAATGCCGGCAAATCCTCCCTATTCAATCTGTTTCTCAAAGAGGACAGATCCATCGTATCAGATATTCACGGAACGACCCGTGACTATATAGAATCATGGATCTCTATCAAGGGTATCCCAGTACGTCTCTATGATACAGCAGGATTCAGAGAATCAACCGATGTGATAGAGGAAGAGGGAATCAGAAGAAGTGTCCAGGTACTATCTGATGCAGATCTCGTGATCTATATGATAGGTACTGATGACATAACCCCATTGATGAAAGAACACCCTGAGTATATCTATATCTGGAACAAATCAGATATCAGAGAGGGGACTGCACCTAAAGGCTCACTGCCCTTATGCTCTCTTTCCGGTGAGGGATTCTCATCAATAGAAAAAGAGATCATCACTCGCTTGGGACTCACGAGTATCAATAGTTCTGGAGAGCAGGAGATCATGATCGACTCCCTTAGACAGAAGGAACTCCTCGATAGAGGAGTAGCTTCACTTCATAGTACAGTCGAGGCCATTGCGGATGGGATGCCACTTGATGTGATCGCACCGGATATTCAGGATTGTATCGATGCTCTTGGCGAGATAACTGGAGAGATCACCTCTGCAGATATCTTAGATACGATCTTCTCCGGATTCTGTGTCGGGAAATAATAAGGAATAACTATGGATGTAGATGCAATAGTCATCGGTGGTGGACATGCAGGTATCGAAGCAGCTTTAGCGCTCTCTCGATTACAATTCTCTACACTGATGATAACCCAGAGTCTTGATGCGATAGGAAGACTATCGTGTAATCCGGCAATCGGAGGACTTTCAAAAGGGAATATGGTTCGTGAGATCGATGCTCTGGGCGGTGAGATGGGAAATCTTATCGATGAGACGATGATCCAGTTCAGGATCCTCAACAGAAGAAGAGGTCCAGCAGTCCAGGCTCCAAGAGCCCAGGCTGATAAATTCAGTTATAATCGATTAGCGAAAGAGACGTTAGAACACCAGAAGGGACTCACTCTCTTTCAGGATACCGTGGTTGATCTTATCCTAGATTCAAGCGGCAATCGTGTTATCGGTGTCGTCACTGAACGGGGAAGACGCTTTCATGCAAAGGTCGTGGTACTTACCACCGGTACGTTCATGGATGGGAAGATCTTCATTGGTGAATATGTTGCCTCCTCAGGAAGACTTGGAGAACCCGCTGCCTTAGGACTGGGAACAGCTCTTCGTAAGATGGGGCTCACTCTCGGAAGAATGAAGACCGGGACTCCTGCTCGAGTGAGACGATCCTCCCTCGATTTCGATAAGATGGAGATCCAACCGGGAGACTCCTTGATGCAGCCGTTCTCCTTCTCTAGAGATAAGATCGAACGCCCCTCACTATCCTGTTGGATCACCTTCACCAATGAGAAGACTCATCAGATCATTAAGGATAACATTCATCGTTCCCCACTATATGGTGGACAGATCGTTGGTCTCGGCCCACGTTATTGTCCCTCCCTTGAAGACAAGGTGGTCCGTTTTCCCGATAGAGACCGGCATCAGATCTTCGTAGAACCAGAAGGGGTAGGTACCGAGGAGATGTATCTCAACGGGATCTCATCTTCTCTTCCTGAAGATGTTCAGGAAGATTTCATCCACTCCATCGAGGGGCTTGAAGAGGCAGAGATCATGAGGACCGGTTATGCAGTCGAATATGACTATATAGATCCTACCCAGCTCTACCCGACATTGGAATGTAAGAAGTTCAAGGGTCTCTATATTGCCGGTCAGACAAATGGGACGAGTGGATATGAAGAGGCTGCAGGTCAGGGGTTGATGGCAGCGATCAACGCTGGTCAGTCACTCCTTGGTAAGGAGCCGATGCTACTCTCAAGGGCTGAGGCCTATATCGGGGTACTCATCGATGACCTCGTCACGAAAGGTACCAATGAACCCTACAGGATGTTCACCTCTCGTGCAGAGTATCGTCTGAATCTCAGACATGACTCTGCCGATCAACGACTTACGAAGAAGGCCTATGATATTGGATTACAGAGTAGTGAAGCCCTAGAACGTCTAGAAGATAAACTCAAGGGGATCGAAGAGATCAAAGAGCTCCTGAGAGTGAAGAAGCATGAAGGTAAGAGCTGGATACAGCACCTCAAACGACCGGAGATGTCGATCGATCAGATCGTTGGATCAGTTCCCGAACTGAATTCCTACGATCCAGTCTATGTGAATCAAGTAGAGCTTGATATCAAATATGAGGGATATATCAAGAGACAGGATCAGCAGGTAAAACGCTTCGAACGGATGGAGTTCATGAAGATAGCTGAAGATTTTAACTATGATGAGATCGAAGGGCTCTCTAATGAATCAAAAGAGAAGTTCAATAAAGTACGACCTATGTCTGTAGGTCAGGCCTCGAGGATCTCAGGTGTCAGGAATTCTGATATCGCAGTCCTGATGGTCGTATTAGGGAGAAAAAAACGTGGATAAGAGATTGGTAGATGCTCTAGGCAGCTTAGAACTTGATTATGATAAATCACAACTGGGGGCTCTCAGTCTGTATCTGTCCGAGATCGAGTTCTGGAATCCGACCTATAAACTTATCGCAGCCGATCATGAAGGGATCATCTATCGACATATCTTAGATTCTCTTGCACCTCTAGCTATCCTCGAAGAGGTTCTCTCCTCAGTCGAGGGGAACTCTCTTGCAGACCTTGGCTCAGGAAATGGTATGCCAGGCATCCCTTTATCTATCATGCTACCTAGTTCATGTTTCACACTCATAGAACGTTCAGGTAGAAGAGCAGGATTTCTCCGTAATGCATTAGCAGTTACCTCTTTATCAGGAAGGGTCTCGATCATCGAAGAGGATATCACATCTGTGAGACAGCAGTTCGATATGCTCTTGTTTCGTGCATTCCGGCCCTTGAAAGAGGTCTTTTCGCTTCTCGATTCTCTCCTATTACCAGGAGGGGTCATGTTCGCCTACAAAGGGCAGCTGAAGCAGGTAGAAGAGGAGATAGCAGGGATCAGTGACCTTCTTGAGGGAAGATTCCAAGTTGAGAACAGACCCTACAAGGTTCCTGGTCTTGATGCAGAGAGGACGATCTGTCTGATATCTAAGTTGAGATAACAGAATCCTCTTGTATCAGAGTTTTTTTCCCTGTATGCTAGAAATATGGAAATATTCAAGGCGATTCTCTTGGGAGTGATACAGGGTGTAACAGAGTTTCTTCCTGTCTCAAGTTCTGGACATCTTCTACTTACGAAA
>CAZLZY010000201.1:0-4976 GCA_964564075.1 uncultured Spirochaetales bacterium | reverse complement strand
CTTCATAGGAATCCTTTTTCTTCCTAGCCTCTGCATGAAGTCCCTCAATGATGATTTTGGCTTCATATTCGCTCACAGTTTTGTCTGATGAACTACGTAGCGCTTGAACACAGTGATTCTTTAGAGACTCTGTATCATGTAGGAATGGTCCTGGATAGGGATCAAGGTCTTTTGAAGGGGCATCGTTTAGTTTCTCTCTTGCATAGAGGAACCTACTGAAATCTGATAAGAGACGAACGAACCGTTCATCTTCAGAGGTCCCTACTGTCTCTGGGGGGAGGTGGACGATGGGGATATCAGAAGAGAAATACCAAGAGAGGTCATGGGTAAGGGCATTGAGGACATAGTCGAAATCCTCACCACGTGAGATGTACTCATCATGACATATCTTTGTGATCAGCTTCCGACTGAAGATCATATTACCACCAAAGGCAACATGTGAGGGATGAGGTTGCAGGGTATGTTTCATAGCCTGATCGACTGCAAGATTTATGAGATGTCCCTTCTTCAGGAAAGGGTTTGTCTCTTTATCTGAATCTTCAGGTACCACTAGCAAGTAGCCACCTGCTCCATTGAGGTAGGGGCCGGACAGCCCATCAATGCTCGTATTAGAATTCATATATGAAATGATCTTACTTACATACTCTTTATCTTCGATGATCTCATCATCATCAATAGCTACGACAAGATCAGCCCCAGCAAGATAGGGGATGATCAGTTGAACGTTCCTGATACTACCGTATGTAAATAGTGATAATTCAGGTAGATCAAAGTTCTTCATGAGGCACTCTACATCTTCACCTGTTACCAGATAGATACTACTTTTTTCTGCATAGGGAAGTAAAAGATCTGCAACGATCTCTTTTGCTCTCTTGTGGTATTCTTTGTGAGTGACTGCAAGGATGACGAGAATAGAGAACTCACCAGGTAAGGTGCAAAGACTAGCAATAGTCCTCTCTAAGGTCTGTGGCCCCTCAAGAGGTGTAGGGTGATCGAATGAGCCGGTATCAGCAGGATATTCTTTAGTTCCATTGATTCCCCAATAGGTAGGTACCGTGATCCAGATAGAAGGTCTCATGTGTTCTCTCCCTGTAGTGATAACTCTTCGATCATCCTACACTGAGGTTATCTGATCTCATAGTGTTTTCTCAGTAGGTATGAGAGGAGTCTCTTTATCCATCACGCTCTTCAAGGTTGCAGATGAGTTCCGGTCTGAACTCTGCTACGGGTCCTCGATAGGGGAGCCCTCGGCTCTCTTTATGCGGCCTCTTATAGTAGATGATAGCCTGTACCGGACAGTAGTTATAACATCTAAGGCAGAGCATACAGTTTCCTTGAGGCGTGATCTTCTCATCGATATCAACGAGATTCCCAGCAGAACAGATCTTGACGCACCTCATGCATCTTGTACACTTGTCATGATCAATGGTGATATCATCCTGAAGTCGTGAATATCCTAATCTAAAGAATCCTCTTTGCAGGATGCCTAGCAGGAAAGAACCAGAGGTATGACCTTGTAGAATGGGATTCGCCGTGAAGAGTCTCTCGATGAAACGCTCGATCTTCTTCTGGGCCTTTCCCAGTCGTCTATTGATCTTCTTCTGGTCATGGGTCGAGCTGATAGGGGAGACTGTCACACTGATGTTATTCGGCATCAATAGATGAACTGATGAGAAGATGGACCAGCCTTTCGCTTTCAGCTCTTTGTGATAGAGATATGCTCCATCGCCTGAATAGATCATCTGTGTACAGAAGGTGAAAAGCCTGATACGACCGGTACTTCTTATCGGTAGGACCCGATCGATGAATATCTTCATAGGTTCAGGGAGGTCAGAGCCGTAGACTGGGTAACCGATCCCGATGATATCCACAGTTTCGAGGATCTTAAGTACATCTTCTTCAGTTACCTGTTCGATGCTCGATGAGAGGACCTCATTACCTGCAGCTATCAGTCTTTCTTCTATTCTTTTAGTGCACCACCATGTGTTACCGGTACCTGAGAAATAGAAGATGTGAATCCTATGGGTGATCTTCATAGCTGGATTGTACATCTAGAGGATAACTAGATGCAATGAGAATGCTTGGTATAACTCATTTTTTACATATTTCAATTAATATTTGACATATGCCCTGTTTGATTCAATAATGGTGAGTGCAACAATATACAACTTATTGAAAGATTTAATCATCTTGATGATTTTACTAACAACATATTTGAGTTTTGATACATCCCTGTGTGTCAGAGCTCATTTTTTTTCCTACCTACCCACACCGTATCAATGGCTTTGTAGAAGACTCTCTGTTTGTCTATACGCTCTTTATAACCTCTACGTCTCAGTCTCTTTATCTGACGTATACTCAAGGAATCTATCCTCTCATATTGCCTGTCTATGACCTCAAAACAGCTCCAAGAGTAGTTTGAGAGGATCGATGTTATACCTCTTGGAGGTGAGGAGGCTCTCCTTGATTCAGGGACTGGATCAAAATAGCTCGTCTTGATATGGCCGGCTCTCTCTACTTTGGAACAGACTACCTCTGAGAGGCCAAAATAGGAACAGAATATCCAAATCTGCAGATCTGTGTGCCCACAATACAGATGTCTTTTCTCCTCCCATGTCCCGTAGATCTCATCAAGGCTCCTCAATAGGTTCTTCCGGTAGGATCGTGGTATGAACTTACCCGGATTTCTGTTCCAGGGGTAGATGGTCATCTTCGCTGAGATATCACCATAGGTATCGAGCTGATCGAGGGGAGGTTGGCTGAAGGAGTCTACCCAATCAGTGATTCTGATCGATATCTCTTCAGTAGTTGGCATGTTCAAGGATCTCATGAGTGCTGTGACACTAATGATGATATGGGGAAGAATGATAAGGAGAATGACCAGCTCCTTGTCATTCTGGTATCTGATCATCGTATGATAGATGATCACTAGCAGCGTGATGATACTGATCAATCTGAGCGTGACCCGGTTCGATAGAGGATAGGAGAGCATCAGGACCACAGTCATGAGAGGTAGTACTCTGAACCAGATGAAATCGGGACCACTCCAGTTCGCTATGGAATACATAGCGATGAAGCCGAGGACGATCATTAAGATATTCATGATAGAGAAGGAGATCCCGATATGCTGATTATCTCCCTGAAATACCTCATACCAGAGGCTCAATACGATGATCATCATGAGGATCGTATCTATGATGAAGAGCCTCTGATAAACATAACTGGTGATCATAATCAGAAGGATGATGATCGCTGAGCTGATGAACGTATAGAGACGATAGCCGATCTTTGGTAGGAAGATAAGAAGAGGGGCGCCTATGAGGATGAAGAGAGGTATGACCGATAGGCGATAAGCTGCATTGATCTCTGGCAGAGGCTGTATCAGAGTACAAAGGACTAGACCTAGTAATACCGCATATAAGAGCCAGTGATCAAGCATCTTCTCGAACACGCTTCAATCCCTCCCATCAATAGATATAGTTGATACCTACCATACAAGCAAGTGATGTCCAATTTGGTGAGGCGTGAGTCCAAGAGAACGTATCCTCCGCATCTCCGACCTGCCCAATGAGGTAACCCAGGATCGAGAAGCCCTGAAAGACATTCCATGAACCCCCGGCTGTGATCTGTGCAGAGCCGTCAATCGGTGAGATGATCGATCTCAATGAAAGAGAGATCGTATCAGAAGGTGTGAGACTGATCTCTGGATAGAGGAGTACCCCGTATTCGGTACCTTCTGTAGTGCTCTCTGTCCAACTCTGGAATGGCTGTACCAATCCTTCGAGTCTCAATGTCAATGTTCTCACAGAATCGATCTGCATCAGGTAGAAGAGGCCTGCGGTGATATCTAGTGAGCTCTCGAACATATCAGTGAAGCCGGTACCATCTGCTGGTAGGCTTGCAGCCCCTGTGAGATACCAGTCTGCCTCGATATTCCCCTGAAGCCCTGCATAGATCTGATGGTAGGCAGCAGCTCCACCATGATACATATAACCAGTCTCGAACTTCAATGTATCGATCGTGGTATATAATCTCCCACCAGCTGAGATATGCGTGATAGCTTCGAGTAACTCATCAGTTGGGGGAAGTATGACCGCCTCAACGAAGGAGAATCTTCCCAACGGTAGATTCGCCGCTACAAGCCACGCCGTATCGCTTCTGACCTCCGAGGAGCTCAGGTCAACTGTAGTGCTCACACTATCGAAGAGGATATCACCTGCATTGAAGACGAACCCATCTCCCCAGCTTAGTCGAGTCTTACCTGCGGTAAGTCTGAACTCTGGGAAACGTGCTTTGATGTAGGCCTTATCAAGAGAAACGAGAGGATAGACATATTCTTGTCCAGTTCCTGCCATGAGTGGGTTCGGATAGTTCATACCTAGCGAGATCTCACTCTTCACATTCCTATTACCAGATGATTTGTAGGAGAGCTGAGCTACCCCACTTGGAGTTAGGGCCCATTTGAGATCATTACTTGCATCTCTCGTCCTTAACACGCTGTTAAACAGAGAATAATCCATGGTGAGGTTCCCCTCTGCAAAGATCGCAGAGGGAATGAACATAAGGATAAGGACTAGAAGAAGTAGGCTCTTTTTCACTTTTTCACTCCTACCAAGATAGTTCATCTAGTGAGAAAAGATCATCATCGATCTGAATGTTCACTTCAAGCTCATGTAAGATCATGATCGTCTCAGTATCTGTCTTCATCTTATCGGAGATCCGTGTCTGTGTTGCTACTTCCCTGCCTGCGAGTACATCTACTGCAAGGGTCTCTATCTCTTTGAGGAGTCTCCCTGATTTCGTGTAGTATTCGGCCTTCATGCTGAGGAAGTTCTCTTTATCGATCCATAGGATCTCTTTAGGATAGGGGACTGATCTTGTCTTCGCTGTAAGGGTTAGGACATGACAGTCCTTTCCCAGGATCTCTTCAGATCCGGAGATGACGATATCATATTGTGCTAGCCGATCCTTTCCCC
>CAZLZY010000200.1:0-4994 GCA_964564075.1 uncultured Spirochaetales bacterium | reverse complement strand
ATCTACCTGGTCATTCAGTTTAGCCTGCTGGCCTTCTGAGTCTACGATAGATAATTTTAATCCAAGTTCTTCTGAATATCTTTCTAATTCTGGCTTAATAACACCATTCATGAAGTTATCTTGGAAACTATAGATGTTTGATCCAACTTCGATTGCTCCATCTTCCTGCTGTCCACCAGCGAATAATGGCAATGCCATCATAATAATCAGTGCTGTAAGTAATACTTTTTTCATTTGTTACCTCTTTAGTTTTTTTCGCTTTATCAGCGATTACTCATACAGAGTAACATCGATATAAGATCCAACAATGTAATATTCTCTACAAAACTTATAAGATTATCTACAATATTATAAATTATTCCAGTGTGAATACTTTATAATCGACCCAAATATAGGATTCATCTTCCAAATCAAAGGATAATTCAGCTTGTGTCCTAGTCCCAAGAATAAGTTCAGCGAGTTCAATGATCGCTAAAGCCTGAGCATCAGAATCATTGATGACTGTACCATACAAATAACCTTGTTTGATCAGTTCCACAGCCTCAGCTATACCATCTATCCCCACAACAGGTATCCAAGTATCATCGGCCATGTCAATCTGACCATTCTCATTCGTATCAGTGAAGAAACCGGATTCCCTCATTTGTTGGATTGCACCGATTGCCATAGCATCATTATTAGAGAGCACTACTTCTATCTCTTCACCATGCTCTTTCAGGATATCTTCCATATTCTCATAAGCTTGGGATCTCTCCCAGTTTGCTACTTCCAATATGGTATCTATAGTATATCCCTGTTTAACGAAGACCTGTACGACCTCTTCGGTACGGATCTCAGCATCCTGATGCCCTGGTTCTCCTTTGAGGATGAGAGCCTGGATTATTCCATCCCCATTCTTATCATATTCATTAAGCTGGTATGGATTATTACCAAACAGTTCCATGACCAGTTCCGCCTGCAGTTGCCCTGACTGTTCAGCTTTTGCACCTACATAATAGGCTTTCTCCCATAGTTCTAAATCTTTTTGAAGTGGTTCTCTGTTGAAGAATATCACAGGGATCCCCATCTCTCGCTGTTTGTTAATGATCGCATAGGTAGATAATCTATCAACTGGATTGATGATCATCAGGTTGGTCGGGTTCTGCTTCTGAGCTTCGATGATCTGTTCATTCTGAAGGATCTGTGAGTTCTTCGAGTCATAGGTCTCCATATTCAAGACCCCATCAGCATATGATTCTATCTGTCGTGCGAAATTGTAGATGAAAGGATCAGTGGATTTATATAGGATGAGTCCCGTATGTTCCTGCTTTTCGCTACATCCGGTAAATACTATGAAGCACATAATAGTGATAATGAGTAGTCCGATCTTCCTCATGATCTTACCTCCTGTTTCTGTAGGAGTTCTGAGGGAATGATGATCTTGAAGGTGGTAGATGCATCAAGTTCACTAGAGATAAGAATATCTGCTTTATCACCATAATAGAGTTTCAATCGAAGATAGACATTCCTAAGTCCTACACTTGAGGCTTTCTTCGTCCCATGCATGATCTGATATATGGTATCGATCTGATCTAGGGTTATCCCATATCCGGTATTCTCTACATCAAAAGCAATTCCGTCCCTATACCGATAACCACGAATAGTGATCGTCTCCTGCTCATCTCCTATCCCATAGTTAATAGCATTCTCTACGAGAGGTTGAAGGATCAGTTTCATCACCATATCCTCATATATCTCAGAATCTATCTCAAAGAGATATTCGAACTTCTTCTGATACCGGATCTTTTGGATAGTCAAATAGTTACTAACATGTGATATCTCATCATTCACGGTGATAAAACTCTCACCACCGGAGATACTGATCCTGAAGAAGTGAGCCAAGGCACTGACGGTAGTGATGACATCCTCTGAACGATCATGTTCAGCTAACCAGATAATAGAATCAAGTGTATTGTAGAGAAAATGAGGATTGATCTGATTCTGTAGCGCTATAAGCTCTGTTTTCCGTTTCTCTCGCTGTTCATTGACTACACGGTCCATCAGGGATCTGATCTTATCGATCATACTGTTGAAGGTATCTGAAAGCTGAACGACCTCTTTCTGTCCTGTGACATGCACCTTGGCATGAAAGTCACCCTGCTCGACACGAGCCATCTTCTCTCTAAGATGATAGATGGGATGCGAGATCCTCCGTGATATGATCACGGAGACAATCACAGAGACTATGATGGTACCTAAGAATATCAGCATGAGGATGATCAACATCCTCTTCTTTGCCTGAGCAGTGTCATCAACATCATGAACGATGACTATCCTCCATCTGGTCCTGCTCAGAGGGGTGATATTCATATACATGGCTTTACTGTCAATTCGGGTAGAGAAGCTTCCATAATGGTTCTCTATCGCAGTCCTCTTACTCATCACCAACTGATCAGCAGTATAGGAGCCAAGTGAATAGATCAGATCATCCTGATCATCAAGAATAAGGATATGGCCTGAAGGCCCTAAGTTGGTCTTCTTAGCAAGGTCAGTGATCGCTTGAGAGTTCAATTCGATCCTGATCACACCTGTTCGTTCTTCACCCTGATCATAATACTCTGCCGCTCGAGAGATGACGATGACCTCTTCTTCACTGTCTTCAGAGATACTCCTTTCACGTTTTGCCTGAAAATGGTAGATAAGATCCTCATTCAGAGCATCCCAGAACCAGGATTCTCTTATGATATATGAAGTATCAGGAGAAGCGAGATCATTGCCAAGGATCTTCTCCCCCTCTGTATTAAATAGGAAGACGGCTGCCACATCTTTTTTTATCTCGGTATTAACAAGATACTTATCCTGAAGAAAATCATAGGAATCTTCTACATCATATAGAGCAGAGATATATTGGATATAGTTTGCCGTCTCGATGACACTATTGATGTAGTTCTCGAAGTTATAGACGATCTGCCTGTTGATCTCTCGTGACTGATTCTCGATCAGATCATCAGTTCGAGAGGAGAAGGAAGTATAGAAGATGCTCCCGGTCACGATCAGTATGACGAGAACAATACCGATGATAGCGACGAGGATATTCTGTCCTATTGAAAAATTGGCGTTAAATCGTTTCACGGTATTTTCTCGGTGACACACCATAGAATTTTTTAAAACTGTGACTAAAATAGTAGACATCTTTATATCCGCACTGTAAAGCGATCTCCGCTATTCTATCCCCAGTGAATTTCAGTAGCTCATGAGCCTTCTCCATCCTAGTCTTTGTGAGGAACTTGACAAAGGTCGTATTCCTGTGCTTCTTGAACAGAAGACTTAAATAGGAGACACTTATTCCCTGTTCATCACAGATCTGCTCCATGTATATATTGGGATCAGTATAGTGCTGTTGAATATAGCTCACAGCACTATCGAGAAAACGTTGAGAACTATTCTGTTTAGTCTCTTCATTATAGCTTTGTAAGCTCAAGATAGTCTGTTCGGTCCACTGGAATAGTTGATCGATATTGGTAAAGCCCATCATGATCTCTAGGAGATCACCACTGACCACACGATAAAGATCGATCTTTATCGAGTCTGCAAATCGGACTACGATATCGACTAATCGGATAGAATAGGTTCGATAGTTAGTAACTAACTGATTATTGCCCATGACCTGCTTCTTAAGCATCTTGATAGCATCTCTAACAGCTTTTGCATCACCATACTTCGCACTATACTCAAGATCATTGACCTCTTGATCCGAGAGCTGTAGCTTGGTAGATGTATCACGTTCAAGCTGATCGATATAGACGATACGACCTGTCTTCAAGAAATTACTATATCCCAAAGCTGTATCAGCCTCCTGATAGGCAGACGGGAGCTGTTCGAATTCTCTATGATAATTACTGACTCCGATATTGATAGAGGCAGATAGGAACTTCTCAGAGATCTTGACCATCTCGAAGAATGCATGATCGATCTTATGAGTGAAGTCTTCACCACTCTCCTTGATCAGAAATACGATCCCATCAAGGAATAGAAAACTATAGTACTCATACTTGTAACGATCTAAGGTAGCATGGATCGTCGAACGTACCGAGACCTTCTTCTCCTCAGATGCTTTTTTATCAGTCCCATCATGATGATCGAGTTTCACATATGCTAGTAAGAAGCGACTGTCATCTAGCCTGACTCCATACTCGTGAAGAGTCTCATAACCATGATCCCGAAAATAACCCTTGGTGATAAGGACAGAGCTTAAGAAGTTCTCGATGATCATAGGTATACTTTGTTCATATCTATTTCGAAGCTTCTCATAATTATATTGCTCTGCAAGCTCATGATCGAGTTCCTCTTTCAGATTTGTCAGAAACCTTGAGATGTCTTCCTGAGAGACCGGCTTTGTCAAATAACTAGATATATGCAGATCTACTGCTTCTCTTGCATATTCGAACTCATCATACCCTGTTATAAATGCTATACGAACCGTTGGATAGTCTCGTTTGATAGTCTTTGCCAGCTCTATGCCATCAATATAGGGCATCTTGATATCGGTAAGGACTATATGAGGAGCATATTGCTCTATCAACTCCAAGGCATCATAACCATTTCCAGCAGAACCCACTACGACAAAACCACTATCTTGTGCGATCTTCGAGCTTATTCTACCTCTGACTTCATCCTCATCATCAACAAGGATCATTCTATAGACATTTTCCATGCGTCACCTTTTACTTCATCATTATCTTATATATTCATCGATAACCCCATGAAATGCAAATAAAAACGATAACTGATAGGAGAAAACACCTAGATTTATAGATTAAAGAGGTGTTGAAACAAATAGTTTTTTCTTATGATTATTCTTATGTTCGGTCTGAAATATGTTATACTACAAAACACAGGAAGTGGGATTGAAATGAGAAGAGGTTGGTATTTATCTCTATTACCGTGCAGTATCTTTCTTTTAACATGTGCTATCATAATACTCTTGATAAAACAGTCGACTATAAGACCGTTTT
>CAZLZY010000199.1:0-4996 GCA_964564075.1 uncultured Spirochaetales bacterium | reverse complement strand
CTTGAACTGATACACCTCTTTTGGTAATTGCTGATTTCAATGAGACGACAGTTACTGCAAGAGAGTCAACTCCATCCTCGAAGGAGGCTCTGACAGGTGTCTTATCAACAATATCATTACAGAATTCGACTACCATATCTCTGCTATTCCAGGGTTCGATCTCGTATGTGTGTTGTTGATAATGAATAGATCGGGTTCATCTTCTTGCTCCCTCCCTGATGATCAGGGTGCAAGAAAAAACCGCCTTTCGGCGGCAGAGGAGGTAAGTTGACTATCTCTTAATAAAGACCGGTTCCTAAACCCACAACGTAGACCACGGTAGAGAGGATGATAGATCCGAAGAGGGTCATCAGTAATCCTGATTTAGCAAAATCTGCGATGGAGAAATATCCTGCAGAATAGGGGATCACATTCGTAGGGGATGAGGTAACGAGGATGAATGCAAGGGATGCTACCAATGATGCAGGTAGTGCTACAGACATCACAGGGAGTCCAAGGGTAACCGCTAACTCGATCATGATAGGTATGATGATCGTCGCCGTTACCGTATTACTCGAGAAGATGATCTTCAGTAGTGAGATCATCAGGACGATGACGAATACCATAACATAGGCTGGTAAGGTGCCGATCCCTGACAGAAGTACTACTGAGAGCCATTTTGCAGCTCCTGATGTATAGAGCATCATCCCCAATGAGATACCAGATACGATCAAGATGATCCCACTCCAGGATATCTGTGGTTCGATCTGTTTCCAAGGGATCCTGCTCACTTTAGGGATGAAGAATAGACAGGAGGTAAAGAAGACCGGCATAGAGATAGGAATATCGATCCCGATCCATCTCTCGATTATAGGAGAACCTAACCAGAGTATTACCGTGATGAGGAATAGGATAGTAGTCACTATCTCTTCTCGTCCCATAGGGGGTAATGCTTTAGACTCTGCTTGCAGTTCCTCTTTAGTCTTTGATAGATGTGTCATCTCAGGTTTGAAGAAGATCATAAGAACGACCCATGCAGCAGGTACCATCAGTAGTGCAGCAGGAACTCCATACATCATCCATTGTGCGAAGGTCACATCGAAACCAGCCATCTCTTTCAAGAAACCGATAGCAAGTGCGTTTGGTCCTGCTCCTGAAGGGGTACCGATACCGCCTATGATAGAACCCCAAGCACAGGCAATGAGTAATGCCCTACCGAAGTTACTTTTCAGAGGTTTGATCCCCTCTTCTTCTAATATTGCTACAGCAAGTGGCATCAACATAGCAGCTACTGCCATATTGGTGATCCACATCGATAATACCGCACCTGCGAGCAGAAACCCAAAGATGATACTCTTCGTATTATTTCCCGTCTTTGACAAGATCAAGACACCTATGCGTTTTCCCAATCCTGATGTGGTGATGAAAGCCGATAGGATGAGGACTCCAATGAAGAAGGTGACTGTTGCAGAGCCAAAGCCCTCTTTGACGATGACTTTATAGGTATCGACCCTAAATAGTGTTAAGAATATGATACTCATCATACCGGTGATATGGAATGGCAAAGCTTCTGTCATCCATAGGACTAAGGCAAAGACAAGCACACCCATGGCAGCTTGTCCGGTAGCGGTAAGTTCAGCATTACCGGCAATTCTTATGGAGTCTGATAGTGGTAATGACCTGACAACGAGCATCAGCACTATAGCCACTACAAAAAAGATGATCCGCTTTAACTCTATCTTATGTACTTCTTGTAAACTCATGCAGCTTCCTTTATCTCTCTAAGAGTTCTTTGAGAAGGTCCTCAACGAAACGAGGCCTCTCTGCTACAAGACCACCTGCGGCAGTCAATGCTTCTATCTTTCCCTCTACCGTACCTTTTCCTCCGGTGACGATAGCTCCTGCATGTCCCATTCTTTTACCTTTTGGTGCCGTACGCCCCCCAAGGAATGCGACAACAGGCTTAGAGAAAGCACCTCTCGCCATAGCCTCTGCGACCTCTTCTTCCATCGTTCCACCAAGTTCTCCGATGATGACGACTGCATCAGTGGCATCATCAGCTTCATAGAGGGGAAGCATTTCGGCGAATCGTGTCCCTGGTACGGGGTCTCCCCCGATACCGATCAGTGAACTGACTCCAAATCCGGCTCGAACGACCATAGCGGTGACTTCATTGGTCAAGGAACCACTTCTTGTCATCACGCCGATCCTTCCCGGTTTATATACACGATCGATCCAGTAGGGGAACATTCCCATCATTGCTACTCCCGGACTGATCACACCAGAGGTATTCCCTCCAATGACCATAGCACCGCAAGAAGCTGCTGCCGCTCGTATCTGAACCATCTCATGCAGAGGAATACCATCAGCGATCGTGACGATCTTCTTGATACCCCCATCTAATGCTTCGAATACGGCATCTTTTGTGAACCTGGGAGGTACGAAGATCATAGCAGCATCTGCTTCATGCAGAGCTATCGCTCTTCGTACCGAATGGTAGACAGGTTTCCCCTCTACGCTCTGGCCCTCTTTTCCGGGAGTGACACCAGCAACGACATCAGTCCCAAGATCCATCATATGTTTAGTCCAGAAACTACCCTCTTTACCGGTAATTCCCTGTACAAGGACTTTGGTATCTTTATCAATGAATATACTCATGATCAACACTCTCCCTTTGCGATCGCTACAGCCTTCCGAACAGCCTCTTCCGTATCATAGAGCGGATCTAGTCCTGCCTCTTTGAGGATACGTACAGCCTCTTCTTCATTCGTACCACGAATACAGGTCACGATAGGGCGATCAGGTTTCAACCTGTTCATCGCATCAACGATACCTTCTGCCATGACATCTGCTCGGGCGATCGTACCAAAGGTAACGATTAATATGACTTTTGATTCATTCTGTAGGCAGAGTTCCATAGCTCGAACAGCTTTCCGGTAGTTCGGTCCACCGAACTCTAGATAGTTCGCTATCGATCCACCTTCATAGTTGATCAGATCATATACGGTAGTAGTAAGACCAGCACCGGCACACATGAGTGATATATCACCATCAAACTGTAGATAGGGGATACCTTCCTGAGCAGCTTCGAACTCCATATCACTATCGTAGTAGGCTCTCGTCCGTTCATAACCCAACTGTCGATGCATAGAGTTCTCATCGATCATGAGTTTACCATCTCCAGCTATCACCTGCCCCTCTTTCGTGATGAACAGGGGATTGATCTCTGCAAGCTCAGCATCATAGGCGGAGAATATCTTATAGAGGTTGAAGATGACTTTCTTCACCTGTTTTGCGATATCACCGGTAAAACCTAATCTGAAGGCTAGGTCATTCGCTTGAAAGGGTTGAAGACCAGACGTGATATCGACAGCTTCCTGGATGATCTTATCAGGATCAGTGACAGCAAGACTCTCGATCTCCACGCCACCTTCTGCACTCGCGATGATGATCGCTGATGGTGCAACCGGATCTATCGTGACTGAGAGATAGATCTCTTTCTCGATATTCACAGCCTCTTCAACAAGTAATCTGTTCACACCGTGTTCTGAGGCAAACAGCCTCTGAGCCTCTGTCTTTGCCTCTTCCAAGGTCCTGACAAACGGGATAAGTCCAGCTTTCCCTCTTCCTCCTCGTAACACCTGTGATTTGAGCACACAGGGAAGACCGATCGTCTCTATCGCACGGACGACCTCTTCAACGGATTCAGCTAGAATACTTTGGGGAATCGGTATCCCACCCTTCTTAAAGACCTCTTTTGCCTGGTATTCAAACAATTTCATGCAGTTGATCTCCCTTTACTTACTCACCATATTTAGCTAGGAACTCACCGAACATCTCATCATCAGTGGGTTTTACTGGCGGGATGGGTTTGGATACCCAAGTAATATTCAAAAAGTGTTTGTAGTTGATATTCTCTGTGGTGATATTACCACCCCAGGTACCACAACCAAGGGTAACCGTACTAGGCATGCCATTGAAGAAGTTCCCTCCATTCGCTGGAGCCTGTGGTTGGTTGACCATGATCCTACTTGATTTCATATACATACCGAGATGATCGATGTACTCATCCTTCTGTGTGAATATTCCACATGAATGACCGGTACCATTGTTATCGGTGATCTCTTTTAAGAGTGTATAACCCTCTTCGAAGGTACGGTATTTCCATACGGTAAGGACGGGACATAATTTCTCTTTTGCAAAACGGTCCTCTACTACCGGGAGTCTACCTTCTACTACTAACATATTCCGATCTTTGCCAATCTCAAGTCCTGCATCTGCTGCGATGACCTGTGCAGATTTCGCAACGATCACGGGATTGAGTGTCATATGACCTTTCTTGTTCGGTTGCCACATCCACTTCTCAAGTGTCTGCTTCTCGCCTGCACTACAGATATATCCCCCATGAGCTGCCAATCCTTTGACGAACTCATCATAGATGGACTCATGCACGATGACAGAGTTCTCTGAAGAACAGGAAGTAGCATTATCAAAACACTTGCTTAAAGAGACTTTTTCTGCAGCATCTGCTACATCAGCATCTTCTGCAATCATCTGTACTGAATTTCCAGGACCTACACCATAAGCTGGAGTACCACTGGAGTAGGCAGCTTTGACCATCGCTCCACCGCCTGTTGCAAGAACGAGGTCTACCTGAGCCATAAGCTCTCCGGTCGCAGGGATCGAGGGTTCTGCTATGATCTGAATGAGATCTTCAGGAGCACCCACCTTTTTGAGGCCTGCTCTCATGTTCTCTACAGCTAGTGCAGAACTATTCTTGGATCTTGGATGAGGAGCGAAGATCACAGCATTTCTCCCTTTCAGGATGCTTATCGCATTCGATCCGGGAGTCGCTGTAGGGTTAGTCACTGGAGTAAGAGCTCCGATGACACCAACAGGTTTTGCATATTTAAAAATCTGTTTCTCTTCATCTGATTCAATGAGACCAACAGATTTGACACCTTTGACATCTTTAAGGACACCAAGGATCTTTCCTTTATGTTTCTTGATCTTATCT
>CAZLZY010000198.1:0-4999 GCA_964564075.1 uncultured Spirochaetales bacterium | reverse complement strand
AGAGTATTCTTGATATGCAGGTGAAGTCTGTGAAGAAGAAGTGGAAGACTAAAGCTTTCTCAGCCGGAGTAGATCGATCTGTTATACAGAAAGGTGCAGATATGCTGGGTATGGAACTATCTGAGGTGATGGACTGGACGATCAAAGGTATGCAGGTCGTAGCATCAGAGATCGGTCTTGCCGGGAATCTCTAGATAAGATATTCAGTGATTCTACTGGAGCACAAAAAAGGACTACCAATAAAGGTAGTCCTCTGAAAGTCTTAAAAGTTAAGACCTACTGACCATAACCATTCTGTCGTGGTCGTCGCTCAAGAGCAACATTTACACGAAGGTTTCTACCATCGTATTCTTTGCCATCAAGTTCGCTGATTGCTGCATCTGCTGCATCATCATCTTCCATTTCAACAAAACCGAAACCCTTAGGTCTCTGTGTTTCTCTGTCAGTAATGATTCTAACACTGTTTACAGTTCCGTACTGACCGAACAGATCAAACAATTGGTCCTCTGTTGTAGCGTAATTCATATTACCTACATAAATTTTCTTTGCCATAAGCATCCTTTCCGGTATATTCCCGGACATAATAAATTTACTTTAAAAGACGCGACATGTAATACCAAGTCATTGCTCATCAGATCCGATCAAGAGAAAGAGAAGTGAGAGACGGACGAACTCAAATAAAATACAAAGTCATCAATAAAGCAACTGAAACTTACCACATCATGTATTCATAGTCAATGTCACTTTGACGTTATAATGGGATACTTCAACAATTCTAGCACTTTTTTTACGATTTCTACGATAGTTGCTATGATAATGAAGGCTAAAATGACATAAAACATGACTTTAAATAGCGGTACGACCGATTCAAAGGGAGTTACCAATAATCCATCAATATTAAAAAAAGTTTCTAGTCTGCCCTGAATAAAAATGATACCTATAGCAATATCGAGACAATTCATGATGATGATGAAGATACTTGTGCCTAATCTCTCCACACGCTTCCATATTAAGATGACTGCTAGAACAATATTCAATGCCCATCGAAATGTGAGGAATGGGAGAAGGGTGATAAAACCATCTTTGAAGATGGGAATGAAAATACAGCTAGTATTGGTAGAGTAACGAGCTCCGATCCGATGATAGAACCCATTGAGGAGAATGATCAGGAATATAGAGAATACGATAGAGAATATCTGTTCCCAAAGCTTGATTGGAGTACGAGTCTCAATCTCTGGTAGCTCTGAGATATTCCAATCCTCATAGAGTTCTTCATTCCAATCTGTCTTTGAGGTCGTTCTCTGTATGATATAGAAGGCAAGTACAAGAAATCCTAACGCTGTCATCAAAGATGCAAAGAGTTCTCCAAACTTACCAAGAATGGAAAGGAGGTTGAATGAGGGAACCGTTATCCCGATCTGTATGATACCGACAGCTGAGACTACGATCGCTACGATCAGAAAGATCATACGAAAGAGGGGGAAGACTCTTGGACCAATGATCCATTGGTCCTTCCCATAAGAACCAGCCAGTTTTCCTGGCGCTCCGAATTCAATGAGGATCTTCTGTACCATCTCCTCATTGATAGTATCCTCAGGATACCTGATCTCGATCTCATCCAAGATGGAGCTGCGAAGTTCTTCAGTGATATCTTTTTTCTGTCTAAGTGGCAGTCTCCTTGAAAATGATAACATATAACGATCGAGTAGATATTCTGCTTCTTTTACTAATCTCATTGTATGATCCCCCTTATGGTCTCTGTATAGGTCAACCATTCCTGCTGAAGTTCTGATATGACACGATTGCCTTCATCACTTGCAAAATAGTATTTTCTTGGTCTTGATCCATCAATAATCCATTCACTCTGCAGTAACTTCTGCTGTTCCAATCGTCTGAGTAGGGGATAGATGGTATCTTGAGAGACATCTAGTCCTGATTCCTGCAATTGCTGCACGAGTGCATACCCATAACGTTTCTCTTTCAGGACTGATAATACGACAAGGGTCAAGGTTCCCCTGTGGTACTCCTGCCTCAAACGATCTAATAATTCTTTCTTTTCAATACTCATAAATACACAATAGTGTATAGCATACACTATTGTCAAGATAAAGTATTAAAGAATTTATGTACTCCTAGGTATTTTTTTGTATAATGGTGATATGAGACGAAAATTATTACTGATCAGCTCGATGCTCCTTTTCTCATTAACACTACCTTATGCTCTTCCTACTGCCGAGATCAAACAGTCCATACCAGCTGGGGATCTACAGATACATCATCTGAGTGTCCAATGGATATGTGTCGTTGGAGACTATTCTGACTTTCTTATTGATCAGGTCTCAAGAGTATATGGTAAACAGCTCAGTAAATTAGATAAAAAAGTCGATTCGATCCCTAGGTGGTCATATGAGGAACAATATACAGAGGCTATAGAAAAGATCGTAGGAGAGTACCGGCCTTTGATCCAATCAAAATTCTCGGATGGAAGGAGTTTTACTATTAGTGGTGAGATGGGAGATATAGCTATTGATAGATCTTCCTATTGGATCGAGGGGATAGCTCAGATGATCTTTCCCTATTTGAACCAAGTGGGTCTTCATGATGCCCAGATGGCTAAGACTGCTCATTATGCCTATCTTCACCTAGCAGAACCGATGGTCGATGGGAAGTTCTATACGATCACAACAGCCTTCGATGAAGAGGTGAGTTTTTCCTATCAGGAAAAGGATATCCTCTCCTATGCGGTAAAGGTGAATCAAGAGGGCTATGTTCCCGATGCCGGGGAGAAGTATGGATATCTAGGACTTTGGGCTGGAACCGACGGTGCGATCTCCTTTGAGAGAATAGTTGGCTCTCCCTTCTATCTCATTGATGAGGAGACTGAGGAGAAGGTCTTCTCTGGCTCTGTATCCCTACGAAGTGAACCCCAGTATCATCATACAAAGGACGGCCTCGAGATTCCTATTGATGGGGAGTATGTCTATGAACTTGATTTCTCATCTTTTGTCATACCAGGTGATTACCATCTTTATATACCCAAGATTGGAAGGTCCTGGAGCTTCTCTATTGGATATGATGCGATAGGCTATGCTTTCTATACCCATACACGAGGATTATATCATCAGAGGAGCGGGATCGCTAAAGGGGAGCCCTTAACCGAGTGGGATATGGGTGCAGGGCATAGAGATACGTATCAGGGAGGGTTCGCTCCCAATGATACCCACTATCGGGCCGCCAAAGAGTCTTATGGATTCTTTGACTCCTCTGGTGAACCTGTTACCTATCATCCTTTCACGATGGTAGCTGATACCGCGACTGATCAATTGCTACCAGATGTTTGGGGTGGATGGTATGATGCTGGTGACTTTGATCGGAGGATGTATCACTTCTCCATCGTAGAGGATCTTCTGACTGCTTACCTCATGTATCCGAATAAGTTCAGAGATAACCAACTAGATATCCCTGAATCAGGGAATAATATCCCTGATATCATCGATGAAGCAGCTTGGGGTATCGATGTATGGTTACGTGCACAACAGGATGATGGAGGAGTAGGCTGTTGGATAGAAGCTGAGAGCCATCCTCAGATCTATGATCCTGCACTTGATACCCAAAGATATTATCTCTCCCTCGCAACAAGGGAGAGTTCTCTCAGTTATGCCTCCTCTGCAGCATTATTGGCGCTAGCTTATCGGGAGGCAGGTGAACAGATGATGGCTGATCGTTATGCAACATCTGCAAAGAAAGCCTTCACCTATGCAATGGACCCCTCTCATACCGTTGATGTGATATTCACACATAAGGAGGGATTAAAAAAAGAACAATATCAATATAAAGAGCCAGCCGTATTAGATTCCTTCGAGGTCTTTCATGCGGCGTCATTGCTCTCTTTACTCACAGACTCTGAAGAATATACTTCGTATCTGACAGATGATGGTTTCAGTGATGCTATGCAATGGTTCTATAGCTCTGATAGGGCGTATCACTATATGTATCTCTCTCTGTTTTCGGATCAGTTCAAGAAGGAATGGGTTCAAACTTATACTGATAAGGTCCTCTATTATGCAGGGAAACTTCTGGAAAGCCAGCAGGAGCTCGCTTATCGAACAGTGAATTGGTCAATCGATCATGGGTACTTTCAATTTATGGCATGGGGAAGAGGTCTTCCCTACTATAAAGGACGTGCAATACTTGCTGCATGGTATATAACGGGAGAGAAGACCTATTATGATAGTGCTCTTCTTCTCGTTGACTGGATGAGCGGGGCAAATAGTCAAGGACGGTCACTTACCACCGGTATAGGGGAGGTCTCTCCGGTAAAGGTACTCTCCCTACCTGCGATCGCTGATGGTATCGAAGAACCCTTTCCTGGGATCACCCCTTTTACCTATACCGGTGGGATCTCATATCAGGCAAAGAAGCAGGTCTATATGCTCTCAACTGATAAGGATGAGTACACGGTCCTTCTTCCCGGTTTGATAGGTGAGGATACTTCTGATGATATCTATGAAGAGTTGAGCGATAAGCTTGAGACATTGATCCCGATTTATAGGAGACATACGACGATCGAACATTTGATTGTCGATCAGAATGAGTTTACGGTCTGGGAGACCATAGCACCTGCAGCATCCTTCACCGCCTGTTTGATACCAGAAGGATGGATGCCTGCAGAGAGTTGGAAAGACAGGTTACCTATTGAGTCGTTGCAGGACCTTCCCGGTTATATCCCTCAACCTTAACCTTGTTCTAAGAGTCTCACGAACTCATCGATATTCTCATGATTTATCGTTGAGAAACTCGTGTCTTTCTTGGTGATCTTCTTCATGATGAAGCTTTCAATAAAATTCATCTCTTCAAATGAGATCTTTCCACCAAAGATACCAATGGTCTTAGTCGCTTTGATGACTTTAGTCGAGAAGTTCTTATGAAAATATGATATAGCTTGATCTTCTTCTGATAGACAACTGCAGAATAGACCGAATCGTTTACCCTTCAGTTT
>CAZLZY010000197.1:0-5045 GCA_964564075.1 uncultured Spirochaetales bacterium | reverse complement strand
CTTGTTACCGCCAGATTCAATGATGAGACAGCACAGAGAGAACTCAGCAGCCAGTCTGTGTTCACTATCATTCCAGAACCAATAACTCTGACGATCTTCTGGCCTCATACAGAAATGGTTAATGCAGGTAGTCGTTTAGATCCAAGTCTCATCGGAGCACCAGAAGGTAATAACACTACTGAGTGGTTCATTGATGGAATACCTGCTGAAATAGGTAAGATGACAGCTCCAGAGGCTACAGGTACTCATACCCTTATTGCACGTATAGCAAAAGTGAATGAAATCCTTGCTCAGGATCAGATCGAATTCTTAGTAAATGCAGCACCAACCGTATTGATCACTTCTCCTGTTACCGGAGCTCAGTTCGTTTCAGGCCTACCTGTGATCTTCTCAGCAGAAGCTGTGGATGATCAGGACGTAGCACCAACCCTTTCTTGGACAGAGAAGGGTAACCCCCTTGGTATCGATACGACCCTAGTAATGGAAAGCCTACTTGCAGGTACCCATAGCTACAACCTCACTGCTACAGACCAGTATGGAGCGGTCAGCGAACCTGCAATCGTGGATATCACGATCTTTGAACCAATTGCGATCACCCAGGCTTCAGTCAACGGAGGTATTGGAACCTATCTGTTGAAAGATCAGCCGATCCAGGTTGCCGCAACCCTTACCGGTGGTATTGCTCCAAAAGTCTCTTGGAAACTGATTCAGGGAGAGACAACAGCTGAAGGAGCTGGAAGATTAAGTAATCTACCGGTTACCGGAAGCGAGTTCATCGCAGGACCTGCTCTAGTGCAGATGATCATCACTGACAGAGAGATAGTACAGAACGTATATGACTTCCCCATGCAGTTCATTGATGAGGCATCGCTGGCGATCACAGCACCGGTAGCGGATACACCGCTCTGGTCAGCCGATACACAATCCTTTGTCCTGACGGTTATTGGTCTCAATAACCCAACGATCATAGCAAAGATCAATGATGTAGATGTTACAGTCAATAGTACTGAGACACTATCTGAGAGTGGAAATCAGAAAGTGCTCCGTACCACGATCAATACAAAAACAGCTAAGACTGAAGGAGTCTATAAACTACAGTTGACTGCAACCTCTAACGGTCTGGATCTCTCTACTGATTTCACCATGAACATCTTCGTGAGAGAACCGGGAATTGAACTTTCAGGCATACCTGAAGTATATGATATGGTTCTAGGAGCATCTGTCCCTCTAACAGTAACATCTTATGGACTTGGGGATCCCACCATAGAATGGTACTCCTCTACAGCAACTGAACCAGCAGGGACCGGCGAAGAGATCGATCTTCCTACCTTCACTATGGTACCAGGCAGAGAACGAATCCTGGCTATGGCAAAGGATGAAACAGGAAATATCCTCGCACAGGCATCTGCAGAACTGACAGTTCTTGGACCAGTAATACTACATGTCACACCATCAGATGAGATGGTAACTGTCACCCAGAATGCTAACCTCAAGATGAGTGCAACAGCAACTGACAGAAACGGTACTGCATTAGGTAACGCATCGATTCGTTGGATATCTCATATAGATGGGGTTGTTGGATATGGTGTAGAGTTCATCCCTGGTTTGGTAGGATTACAGCCGGGAGAACATATCCTGACTGTATCAGCCATGGGATCATTAGGAGACGAGGTACAGAATATCACTAAACTATTGATCAGGGCAGCTGATGAAACACCTCAGGTACAACCTACAGAACAGGAAACCGAGAAAGAAGATAAACAGCAACAGACAGCATTCACCGGCGGAACTGGTATGGTGATCGAACAGGAGAGAGTTGGTACCGTGATGTTCATGGATGGAAATGTAACGGTAACTCGAGCAGATGACTCTGAAGAAGATGTATCAATGGATACTGACTTCTTCGAAGAAGATACCATGATCCTCAAGAATAGGAGTAGTCTTTCCGTATTCATCCTAGAGATCAACAAGACGGTAATGCTTAGACCAGGTGAATATGAATGGGATTCTGCAAATCCAGATTGGGCTGAACAGATCGATCCAATGTTGGTAATAACAGCAGAAAACGCTAGAGATGCCATAAGAGAGAAAGCACAGACTGCTGAGTATGAAGCTGGATTAGCTCAAAGTGCAGCTGATGCTGTAGTTCTAGCAGCTAGCCAGGTTACTAGCTATATTGCAGCTAATAATCTGAGCGGAGCTGAAAGTTCTGCGAGATTGGCTACCTCAAAAGCCCTTGAAGCGGGTGAGGCAACCTCACGAGCCATGAATGCAAAACAGGATGCAATCAATATCCTAACCACCGAAATCCGAGATATCCTTGAGAAGCTCCCAGATATCGAGGATGAGATTGCTGAATATATCGTTATTGCCACACAATTTGCTGAAGAAGCAAGGATGGCAAGTGCGAATGTTGATTCATTAGCAGAGCAAGCAAGGCTTGCTTTTGAAGGTGGTGACTCACAAGGACAAGGTACTGGAGGATCCCCTCCATTTGACCCATATAATGGTGGAGCACCTGGAATGGGTTCTAAAGACCAAATGAAATTTTAACAGGAGGTAGTCATGAATAATAAGAATTTGTTTCTAAGTATAGTATTTATCATCGTTTCTTCAGCTCTCCTGTTCGGGTTTACCATTGAATTACCGGAGAGTGTTTCCGTTCATCAAGCCTTGAAGGTCACCCTTATGCCTGAGGTAGGAGATCCAGGGGTAGAATCTGCTAGATTCTATCTGCTACAGAAAGATCAGGAACCCCTATTCTTAGAATTGGAAGAGTCCTTGGGTATCTTGATTGGTACGATACCTGGGACCTACATCGTTGGTGGTGAGATTCAGTATTTTGCCGAAGTAAAAGGGAATGATGGATACATCAGTCGAATACCAGAGAAGGGTACCAATACCCTAGAACTTCAATCTGATACAACTCCACCAAATCTGATACTATTATCACCAGAGGAGAATATCCTATATGTAGGGCAACCTCAGGTTATCATGATGACAGCAGAGGGAGAAGAGTCCCTTGAAATCAATGAGTTCACCGTAAACGGTCAACCGTTAGAGGATGTGATAACTTTTGGACCTTTCGTAAAAGGTATCTATAACCCAACGGATAATACTCATGTGAACATCAGTGTTTCAGTCACTGATGCAGCTGGAAATGCAGGGCAGAACCAATTTGACTTCAAGGTTAACGGAAAAGTCCGTGAGCCATTCTTCTCAGCCGAGGCTGATTGGTATGCTGATGCAAAGATCACCTATGAAATTAGTGGCGACCAAGACGGATTGATCGTTCCAGGAGCTCTCTTTACCGGTCTTTTACAAGAAGTAGAACTTGATTTTGGCCTTGGGGCATCAACTACTGTAAGTGCAGGTCCGATAGCTCTATCAATATCAGCTGATCTAGGAGATACACGTGACTTACTTGAATATGATGCAACATATCCTTCTATTGCAGATTACCCCTATCCTTCAGCACTTGTTTCAGACTTCTATGATATTTTAAGACTATGGAATCCCTATGGATTTAACTACTCAACGGGCATGTGGACTCATGGTAGGGATTTTGAATCTGATAACCAATTCCTAGTTGATTTCTCTATCTTCGATGATGTTCTCTTATATCGGTTTGGCGACCAAACAGTCAGCTTCCAAGACCAAACGATAAATAATATGCCTCTACGAGGTTCCTTCCTCCAGCTCGATATACCATTACTGACGGTTAGAGTTGGTAATGGTCTGATCGACCTTGGACTATCAGAGGCAGCATGGCCTAGACGCTTTGCTGGAGTCCAAGTAGGACTCGATATCTTTGATTATTGGTACCTCCAGACCAACCTATCATTGATCGCTGATTACCAGGGATCATATGATGATATCAAGGGTGGAGCCAAGGCAGATAACCCGATAGCTGATCTTTACGATCTTATGGATCCTGATGATACAACCAATTATCTTGTTGCTCCAGAACAGAACCTCGTATTCGGTCTTGGTACCGGTATCAATACTAAGTGGTTCGATCTGACGGGTGAGGCGGGGTTGACCCTTCACGCCAGTGATGCAGGATCTGTAACAGATATTGAGGCAATGGTAATGGCCTTTGGAGTCGACCCAGCAACCGTCACTCCCTATACCGGATATATCGATACCATACAGGGGATCTTCCCGGTATTCGACTACTTCCCTATCTCTCTTGGAATCGCATCCGATGCGTTGGACCTAAGTCTTTGGGGGATCACCTATGGTGCTGATCTCGATATCATGCCTCTCGGACTTACTGGATGGTATCGAAAGACTGATGGTAGTTATAAGAGCCTTGGCTCTTCTATCACCACAGGTATGCAGCAGGTAGGTGGATTATGGGATATCAGCCTCGGAGACTGGGGAATCAAACTCGGTTATGATTGGGACGTCACCAATATACCAGACATCTTGCTCAATGACCTGATGCCATTGATAGGGGATTTCGTAACGCTACCTGCTATGGTTACTGATATCGTTGATTCTCTGGCTGCAACTACTGTCATACCAGAAATCACCCATACTGCAGGAGTCAGCTTAAGCTCACCAAGTCTTGGCCTCTTCGGACGATTCGGTTTGGGCGGGGATTTCTCTTGGGAACTCACTGATACCGATGGAGATACCTTATCACCAGACTATCAGGATGCCTTTATTATCGGAGCTAATGCTTCCTGGAAGAGTAAGACATTGAAGTTGGGTAACTTCTCATTTGGACTAAATGCAAAGACTGATGATTCATATACCATGAACCGCTATGTAGATGGTGTAACCGATACTACTACGAGCTGGGATTTCAGTGCAGCAGGAGCTGCAAAGATCGGGTATGACTGGATAGGACTAGCTGGTGGATACGGTAGGACTTGGGGAACTGAAACGGATACCGATACGGTCCATAAGATGAAAGCTATCCTAACGTTCAAGAAGCTCTGGTTCGATACCATAAGTATCGGGGCCGGCTGGGATGAGACCTTCACACAGGCTGGAGTCTGGTCAGAACGTGAGATTGATGCTGAACTCAAACTAAA
>CAZLZY010000196.1:2063-5117 GCA_964564075.1 uncultured Spirochaetales bacterium | reverse complement strand
TAGATATACAATTGAGTGCGAAAAGGATCAACATCATGGTAGAAGCTGCTTTGACAAGTTGTTCTAGATCCAGTAGTAGGATGACAAGACACATGAAGAAGGCCGTGGTGATGATCGATCGTATAGGTGTCCCGGTCTTTGGATTGACCCGAGAGAAGAATTTTGGAAGAAGGTTATCCGCTGCCATAGCTAAAGGAGATCTAGAAGCTGCCATGATTCCAGCATTTGCTGTAGTGACAAAAGCAGTTATGGCTGCTATCGATAAAAGTACGTATCCTATCGAACCAGTAGTAATCTTAGCAGAATCACTGATGGGAAGCACCGAGGAAGCCATCTCTGACGGAGAGAGTATCCCGACAGTAACTATAACCGTGAAGATGTATAATACGGTCACGATAGAATAGGCAGAGAACATTCCTTTCGGAATTGTCTTCCCTGGATCCTTGATCTCCTCAGCCATCGAGGCGATCTTCGTCAATCCTCCAAAAGAGATGAATATCATACCTGCAGTTGCTGTGATATCTAGGAAGCCCTTATCTTCTGGGATAAGTGGTAGAATATTCTCAACCTTAATATGTGAAATAGATGAGACAATATAGAAAGTCAGTAGGGTGATAAGCACGAATACGAATACCACCTGGAACCTTCCACTCTCCTTTACGCCAATAATGTTAAGGACTGTAAAAAAGACTGTACAGAAGATAGCAATAGATTTGATATGAACAAGTGTGGCTCCTGGGAAGATCGGAGTTATGAAGAGGCCAATACCAACTAGGGCAAAAGCACTTTTAAGAGCAAGCGAGAACCAGTTTGTCAGGCCGCTGAAGGTGCCAAAGAACGGTCCGATACTCTTATTGATGTAAAAGTACGAACCTCCTGCTTTAGGCATCGCTGTGGCGAGCTCTGTCTTGCATAACATAGCAGGTATCATAAAAAGTGATGCAAGAAGATATGCCAAGATGATACCATTCCCCGTCTTCTGATAGGCAAGGGCTGGTAGGATGAATAGACCTGAGCTGATCATAGCTCCGGTTGAGATACTAAAAATATCCAAAGTCTTAAGAGTCTTCTTCAGTTTGAACTCATTTACCGATTGAGTGCCCAAAGTTACCTCCTCAAAAGATGAAAAGATTTATTGTACCCCTATCATATCATATGATTCTTGAAGACCGTAATCTTAAATCATAACTGTTCGATTCGTAGGGGTTTCCACGCTCCATCAATGAGGCTCATGCCATATGATTGACTCATGAGTGAGTGAAACCCCTTCTCTAGATCAAGACTCACATCACAAAAGTTCTTGTAAGAGCTATTGCCTTCAAGCAGTTTTGGCGCAATATGACCAGCTTCAGAAGTCATGATCGCTTCTGAGAGGAGTTTTGCAGCAAGGAAACGTTCCTTCTTGTGAACTGCGATCATGATAGGATTCTTCATCAGATCGATGATCTCCCAAGTTACCTGTTCAGCTTGAGAATAGGCTCCGGCATCCTTATTCTGCTCACTTACCCGTAATGGTAGATTATCAATGATATGATCTATGTTCTTCGTAAGATAGGAGAGATTGAATAGTCCAGTAGCACAATTGAATAGTATCGGTTTCCCCTCATCCTCTGCGGCTTTGATCTCATCTGATGAGATTGCGACACCGATATCTTTACAGGTGAGCTTTCCATCAGGAGAGGCTACTAAGACCCCTCCTTTGATATCGATTGGAGATTTGTATGAGAATTCGAAAGAACCTTCACAGCCAGTAAGAGCAGTCAAAGCAATATGTGAAAGTGAAGGCAGATTTCCCATGTTATCAACATTGACAAGGTATGCAAGACGCTTTCCTTGATCATAAAGATCTTGATAGATGGCTTTTAGTACATAGAAGTTCTGTCCATGACCTCCAGGAAGAGCAATCATATGTTCATCTTCGCCAAACGCTTTCGTGAAGACTGATCTTGGATAACCTTCTGAGGCTGGAGTGAATGCAGAAAGAAGAGACTGTTTCTTCGTATATACCTGAGTTATATCATGACCGGTAGTTTGTATGAGATCTTTTAATAATGATGATCCTTTATAACCCTGAAAGCTTAACAGTGTCTGGTCATGGGTGAAATCACTTGTCATTTGGAACATGGGGATCTCACAATGTTCGATCCCATTCTTCATAGCTCTATATTCCATGATAAGAAGTGCTCGCATCTTCAATTCCAGAAATGAATATCCAGCACTGCCATCAGGATTGATATAGGCTGGGGTGAGACCCTTAGCCCGACCTTTACATAAAGGAGATAAGAGTGAGAACTGATCCTCTATCAGAGAGAAGAGTGGAGGATAGAAAGAGGAGTTCTTCTTCTTGTCTATATAGCTAGTAGCGGACCCTCCGTTAAGCACTCCGAAAGCTACATAGGGAAGGAGTCTCTCTCCCAATACTTTGAGCTGGTCTTTTGAGAAGGATAATGAACCCTCGAGTATATGAGAATACTCAGTAATAGAGATATCAGGAGAGATCTGAGATAGATTATTCCTTGCAATAGATGTTTCAATGACAAAGGGGGCATCGGAAGAGCCATCAATCACCTGTTTACCGTCTAAAGTTGGGAAACTATGCGTCACTTGACTCTTTTCTGTTACTTGAGAATGATCCTGATTCCGTACTAATTCTAAAATCCTCTCTGTTAGATCGCCGTCAATATTGTATCTATTATATAGTGTTCTCATAGTTAGCATATTAACTGAGCTAAGATCGATTGTAAACAAAATATTAATAGAGAAATTGTATGGGTTGATAAGAGGTTTCTGATTGACATCGGGTTTAAAATTATGATAACTTAACCTGACCTCTTTATCCGCGTATGCGGATCAATTAGTCCGTAAGGAGGAAATATGAGAACGTACGAATTCACTGTAATCTTTAAACCAAATGATGAAGAAGTTGCCAAAGGCAAAGAAACTATTGCAAACGAGTTTAAAGAAGCTGGAGTGCAGGTAGCCAAAGAAGATAATATTGGTATTAAATTCCTTGCATATCCGATCAAGAAATCAGAAAAAGGTCATTATGTATAC
>CAZLZY010000196.1:0-2053 GCA_964564075.1 uncultured Spirochaetales bacterium | reverse complement strand
AAGCTAATCCAGAGTCAATCAGTACTCTAGATAGACACTTCAAGTTAATGACACCAATCCTCAAGTTCTTATTCGTTAAGAAAGATAAATAAAATCACAATGGAGCAACTCTATGGCAAATGATTTGAACATGGTCGTTATTGTTGGCAGACTTACGCGCGACCCGGAAATGCGTTACACAAATTCCGGAACTGCAGTATGCAGATTTTCCCTAGCTGTCAATAGAAAAAAGAGGTCCGGAGACAGCTGGACAGATGAGGTTAGTTATTTTGATGTTACTGTTTGGGGTAAACAAGCAGAAGCATTGAACAACTATCTTGTCAAAGGAAAGCAAGTTGCAGTAAATGGCGAGTTAAGACAGAACCGATGGGAACAGGATGGTCAGAAGCGGAGCAAAATAGAGGTTGTAGCCAATAGTGTACAATTATTAGGGGACCCTTCTGGTGGAGGGTCAGCGCGTGCACCACAGCAGAACAGAGCTACATTTCAACAGAAACCACAGACTAGTGGTGGAGGACATGAGAGTGGGCCAAAACATGATTATTCAGCAGGACCTGAGGGTTTTGATGATGACATTCCATTTTAAGACTGCTGTAAGGTGATAAGGAGATAATTACATGAGCGAAGAAAATAAAGCACCATCAAGACCTGAGGGTGGAAGTGGTCAAAGACCAGAAAGAAGAGACTTTCGAAGAAAGCCAGGTGGAAAAAGAGGGATGTTTCGAAAGAAAGTCTGCAGATTCTGTACTCAGAATGTGAAGGCTGACTACAAAGATCCCGATACTTTGAGAAGATTCATTACTGAACGTGGAAAGATCCTTCCTAGCAGAATCACTGGTACTTGTGCAAAGCATCAGAGAACATTAGCTACAGAGATCAAACGTGCAAGAGTTTTAGCATATCTTCCATTTGAGAAAAAATAGACTTCGTGCATATGAAGTATGAACGTGAACTCTGGCTGGAACCGCTTTTAGCGATTATCGCTTCAGTCATCATTTATCAATTTAATATGTTGTTCTTTGTGTTCACTGTTCCTCTACATATGTTGGCTTTAAGAAAAGATAGAAGATCATTTCTTACGGCCGCAGGGATAGTTCTAGTAACCATATTACTACAGGAGACTGTACGGAATATGAACTATGGGTTATCTCGTCAGGATATATTGATTATTGCTATTGGATTATATGGTCCGATATGTCTGCTGGTTTCAGCAGTTTGGTTTCATGGACTGCAGGTCTATATGAACAGATTCTACCGATTCATCGGTAGCTGGGTCATTCCTGCATTGACTGGGTTTTTATTGATTTTACTGTTTGAAGGTGAAAGTCAGACTGCTATGTATTCTAGGTCGCTCATTAAAGAGCAATTTAGTCTTATAGTGCAGGTTGGACAGGAGATCGGGTATGGTGATATTCTCAATACCTTTGATCCTGAATTCCTCTATACATTCGTATTAGAGGTTATCAAACGAGGCTTCCTTCCTTCGATAGTGATTCAGATGGGTTTGAGTCTATACATCGGTTATCAGTTAATCGCTAAGATGGATTCAAAGCCTAAACTTCAAATACACCAGTTCAAAGTTCCTGAAATAATGATCTGGCCATTTTTAATAGCTTGGAGTCTGGTCCTTATGACCAAATTCCTAGAACTGGGGATCCTTGGGATCATCGGTTGGAACGTAGGATTGAGCTTAGCAGTTGTTTATTTTCTGCAAGGTATTTCAATCTTCATGTTCCGAATGATGAAAAAAGGGATGAAGATGAGAAATGGGACCATCATTGTATGGACTATGATCCTCTTGATACTACCAGGTATCAATATACTGGCAATGGTAGGAATACCGCTAATCGGTATTTCAGAGATATGGATACATTACAGAGATGTAAATAAGGAGAAATTAGATGAAAATAATTCTTAATCAGGATGTATATAATCTTGGTGAAGAGGGAGATGTTTGTGAAGTAGCTAATGGCTATGCAAGAAACTATCTACTTCCTCAGGGCTTTGCAGTGCCTTTCAACAACGCAAATATTGCAATGTTCAAAAGCAAAGA
>CAZLZY010000195.1:0-5125 GCA_964564075.1 uncultured Spirochaetales bacterium | reverse complement strand
AGGGATAGTTCCAGCCATTCCCCAATGGTGGTGAGGGTGTGAACCGTACATCGGACAAGGAAGTACCATAGCGCCTGTTGCAGCACCGACTTTCTCTGCGATGCCGATCGCATTGTAGGTATCCATACCGGTAGGACAATGAGCTCCGTGCTGCTCGATTGCTCCGATAGGAAGGATCGCAACATCACATACCTCTTGTGCATAAGCAACATTGACATGTGCACTATTTTCCTGGAACCATACTGAATCTCTTTTATTCAATTTGAATGTTGTCTGTTTTTTCATCTATCTTTCTCCTGAAATGTTAATTTGTACTCTATTTAAAAGCTTTCGCTTTCTTAATCGCATAATGCCTCAGGCATCTCTACCCCAAGTTCTTCACTGTATTTAGCCAGATCCTTGATCAGCTCTACAGGTACTGGAATACCATGAACTCTTCGCTCCTGTTCTTTCATGTATTCGATCTCACCAGGGATGACCTGTTTTGTAGTAGGGTCAACCATCTCTGTCGCATGAACCATCGCAGCCCAGTCAGTGATCCGTTCCATGTAGGCCTCTTTCGATAGGAAGACATCTGGATTGATGACGATGAACAGGTGTGAAGTCAGTGAGGGATCATCTGAATGTTTGTACATACTCTTAAGTCCATGAAGATACGGTCCACCGCTGAGTACTCCAGTGATAAGGTCTACGAACAGTGAGAGACCGAAGCCCTTATGAAGTCCTACTGGAAGGAGGAAGCCTGCGAATCCAGCAAATGGATCATCAGTCTCTTTTCCCTCTTTCGTGACAGCCCAATCTTTTGGGATCTTCTCTCCCTTCTTCTGTGCAAGAAGGAGTTTTCCCCCAGCTACTGCTGAGAGTGAGATATCGAGAACGAATGGGAAATCTCCCTCGAGAGGAGCTGCCATCGCTATCGGGTTATTACCAGTAGAGGGTTTTGCATTTCCCTTCATCCCGATATTCGGGATCACGTTCGTTGTTGAGATTCCGATCATACCGGCAGCAACTGCCTGTCTTGCATAGATAGCAGCAGCACCAAAATGGTTACTGTTTCTGGCAAGGACCATACCGATCCCAAACTTCTTCGCTTTCTCAATAGCTAGTTCCATTGCAGCCCTACCAACGATATAGCCCATACCTGCATCACCATCAAGAAGAGCCATAGGTCCTTCCATCTCTGAAACAGGTGAGATCTGTGGGTCAGGATTGATGACTTTAGCCAACACTCGCTGAAGATAGATCGGCATTCTCAGAACACCATGAGAATCGACTCCCCATAGGTTCGTCTTCACCATACACTCTGCACTGTAGAGTGAATCAGCTCTATTCATCCCGGCCTTCTCGAAGAGTACTGCGAGATATGCTTCAAGAGCTTCCGGTTTGATCATTCTTTCTTTACTAGTCATACATTCCTCCAGAATTGTATACGTATACAATTCATCTAAAATAAAAATCTTTCTTCCCTTACAACGTTATCCGATAGATCGAAGTTGTAGCCGTAACATATAGCGTTGAATAATCTGCATTGAAGGTCATATTTGCAGCTACTTCAGGCATCTTCATCCGACAGAGGATTGCACCCTCTGGGTTCAGCAGATAGATACCACCTGGGCCTGTACAGAAGATGTGGTGATCCGGATGGTATTTCATACCATCAGCACAACCAGGACCATCTCCGTTCACTGAACCCCAGACTCTTCTATTTGACAACATCCCTTTACTATCCACATCAAAGACCATGATAGTCCCATAGGTAGAATCATTCACATAGAGCTTTGATTCATCAGATGAGAAACATAAGCCGTTAGGGGTTGTAAAGGTATCATCTAGGAGATAGAGAAAGGCAGCCTTATCATCATATCTATAGATCCCTTTGAAAGATAACTCTGGAGCTCTCGGTATCCCGACTCTCGGCTGTCTTCCAGGTAGGGGATCAGTAAAATAGATCGATCCATCAGATCTAGCAACAACATCATTAGGGCTGTTGAGGGCCTTACCCTCATAAGAATCAGCTAAGACAGAATACCTGCCAGTCTTCAGATCGGTTACGGTGACCCTGCTTGTACCGTGTTCACAGCTGATGAGATTACCATAGGGATCAAGAGTGTTCCCGTTTGCCAGATAACTGTTAGGTTTCAACAGGGTGATCCCGTCAGCCTCAGTCCAGCCATAGAGTGCATTGCCTGGGATATCACTGAAGATCAAGCTCTGCTCTTCTTCTATCCAGACAGGACCCTCAAGGAATCTGAAACCAGTCTCGAGTAACTCGAGCCGGGGCTCCCTACTCATGATCTTATAACAATCGGGATGGATCATATCCATCTCGATCACTGATGACTTCTCTTTCATCTTCTTATACCCTCAGCTGGAGCTGTTACCAGCTACAGCTGAAGTCACTCCTCTTACATTGATGCTCTTCGTGCTTTGATCAGCTCTCTTGCTTGTCCCCAGTTCTTCTCGAAAGAGACTCGAAACAATACTACAGGACCAAACTCTTCATATTCTGAAGCTTCAAGACCATTGATCTCCCAACCTCGTTTGAACTCATCTACCTTCTCAAGCAGTTCATCAAGAACACTCTCTGTTACAGGAGTATGGAATCTATCGATGACTGGTGGGTTCGTGTTGATGAGTGTCTCAGCGGTTCCCTTCCAGTTGATGGTAATATTACAATCAGCCCCGACCATCTCAGTGAAGTGATGCAAGCCTCTTGCTCCTCCACCGATGAATCCGACATCACTGTTTCTTTCTTTAGTCAATTTGTATACTTTCTTAGCTATGACCATACCAGCCTGCCAGAGGGTATCTTCACTGATCTCTATGCCCTTATCTTTGACATAACCCTGAAGGTATTCATCATAGATACCGGTGATATGAGAGAACAATACTACTGGAGGATTATCCATAGTAGATGCTACCCTGTCATAGACATCACAGACATCCATTGCCTGCTTCACACCCATGACCTCTGTCGCATTGATAGGAGTACCTTCTGCGATGAGGATCTCAATAGCTTTCAGGCCATCTTCTGTTACGGGGATCTTAGTCATGATGTTCACTCCAGCCTTTCGGTTGAATCGAGCATTCCTTACGATGTTCTCTACATCTTCTCGAAAAGGGTTCCCCTGAACACTTACGTAGCCATATTTTCCATGTGTTGCTTCATATATGGGGAGGAAGTGTTTCGCAACCTCACCTACGAGCTGCTGCTGGAGCATCTCCTGAACCATCTCATCATCTGTCTCTTTTACTAAGATAGCATCTAATTTTTCATAGGCATAAGCTTTCTCTGTCTCATGAACTAACATCTTATAGACATATGATGGGTTCTGAGTACAACCTACAGCTCCTGCTTCTAGTGCTACATCGGCCTCATCTCTTGTTACATTATTGATCCAGAACCTTGTTGGTGTCTGCTCCGTCACTCGGTGGAAATAACTATTTTTCATTCTCTACTCCTCTACGGTATTTACTCGGGGTTATGATAATAATTCATCGAGATTCAATGGATAGCTTCCATAGTCTCGAATCGTCTCAAACATAGTCTTGAGGTTCTCTGGTGGAATATCATTATTGATATTGTGGCAGGTAGAGATGATATATCCCCCACCTGTTCCGAGATCCTTCATTCTTCTTGCTGTCTCTGCCTTCACTCCAGCAGGGTCTGCATTGACTAGTACATTCTGTACATCCATCGCACCATGGAAACAGATCTTGTCTCCTACTGTCTCATTGAGCTTTGCCGTATCCATCAACTCTTTAACCGAAGTCTGTACGGGGTTAAGGATATCGACTCCCATCTCTACCATCTCTTCGATGATCGGAAGTACGGATCCATCAGTATGGAACATGACTTTGATATGAGGAGCAAGACTCTTGATGTGTCTGATCAGTTCAGCCTCTCTTGGTTTGATGAACTCTCTCCACATGTCAGGACTGATAAGCAGTGCATTCTGTGCACCGAAGTCATCAGTCAGATACAAAATCTGTGCATACTCTCCGATCTCATTGAGATAGAGGGTATAGGCATCTTTATATAAGTCTAGCATAATATCAAGTAGTCGATGTGTCAGTTCTGGATCTAGGATGAAATCCATGAAGAACTGATCATAGCCTCTGACCTCGAGACAGTTTTGAAGAATCCCACCTTTGATACCATCAGCACCGATAATATAATCGGTATTGTTGTACCAGTATTGTGCCTCTTCTTTAAGTCCTTCAATGATTCCAGGATCGGTAGCATCTGGCCAAGGGTAGTTGTTGATCCCTTCTAGATCCAACTCCTTACAAGGCTGATTACCTATGGCAAAATAGTCTCCAGAATCTTTGAACAAGGTACCAAACCAGTTCTTATAACTATTCTCATCTACTTCCTCGACCTGAACCCATTTTGGTGCAAGCCATCTGAAGTCCACATTCCATGCCTGAAGAAGATCCTCATCTGATTTCACACACTGACTCATACGGTCTAGGATCTCTGGATTCTCGATCTCTGGTAGACCCATGATCTTTCTGATAGCCGGGTATGCGCTCTTATGGATCGATCCGACTTGTTTCCCGTGGTCTATTAATATGTGCCCCACCTCTTCGTGGTTCATCAGTGCTGTAAACATCTCTCTTCTATTCATCATAGTCTCCTTTATATCACATTATTCGGTAAATGTATACGTATACATTTGTATTTTATCTTATCTCTTTTACTTTTTTCATTATCCTAGCCATTATAGGCTTAATTTCTATCTTTGACAGTTGTTCGAGGTACGAGAACTCCTGGTATCATCTTCTTCATCACACCAGATCTCTCATATCGAATGAGGTCGAGTAAGATCTCGATCGTCTCCATTACCATGACAGCTATCGGTTGTGAGATAGTTGATAGTTTGTATTGTGGCCATTTTGCTATAGGGGCATCATCAAATCCAATAATCGAGACATCCTCTGGAATATTCACTCCATAGACACTTCTTGCCTGGTCAATGAATCCTGCTGCTACATCATCAGTGATACAGAAGACTGCATCAGGCCAGGACTCTTTTTCTACTCCAGAGAAGAACGCATCAGCTGCTGTGCAACCTGATTCATGAGTCAAGATCCCGACATATTCACAAGCAAGAGATAGCCC
>CAZLZY010000194.1:0-5152 GCA_964564075.1 uncultured Spirochaetales bacterium | reverse complement strand
CATAGTCTATATGCAGGATACCAGTCTCAATAGAGGTAAGATCCTCTACTACAGCCTTGAACATCACAGCTAGTTCTTCAAAGAGGTGATTCTTAGTTATGATCTGAGAATAGAGAGTCCTTCTTTCTAGATCTCTATCTACCTTGATGAGTTCGAAGATCAAAAGAGAATCTATATGTTTGAATCTACCATATATCAAGGTATTAAGATCATCATGATTCAAATAGTAGGAGGCCGTTACATCATCCTCTAAAGTGAATATGGTCGAGTTCTCAAAACTTTTTTCATCAGTATGGTATGAGAGGATGTTCGATGATGAATATGCAGTCTGAAATAACGAGATGAACTCATCAGATGTGAATAGAGCTTGAAGACTATCATACAATTCAGAATAGATAGAGTCGATGATATATTGTTGTTCCCCTTTGACTGAAACACTCTTCTGTAATTCAACGGGAAATAACCCAACAGTCAGAGTGTCATCATCAGCAAAGAGGCCTGAAGGAAGAGTACAGAACAGGCAAATCATCAAGAAGATTCTTAATTGTTTGATTCCAATCTCCATGTAAGATAGGTCTCTATAAAAGAGTCAATGGTTCCATCCATCACAGCTTGAATATTGCCGATCTGGTGCTGTGTTCGGTGATCCTTAACCATAGTATAGGGTTGAAAGACATAAGATCTTATCTGATTTCCCCATGAAATATCTTTTTTTTCCATAGCATGCTTAGACTGTTCTGCCTCTTTTTTTATACGATAATATTCAAAGAGTCGAGAGGTCAATACTTTCATAGCCATAGATTTGTTCTTATGTTGAGAACGTTCATTCTGACACTGGACGACAATACCTGTTTCAAGGTGAGTGAGTCTTACCGCTGAATCAGTCTTGTTGACATGCTGGCCACCCGCACCAGAAGCACGATAGGTATCTATCCTGATATCTTCGGGTTTGATGTTAACATCGATGGTATCCTCTATTACCGGAGAAACATAGACAGATGAGAACGTAGTATGTCTACGTTTATTTGAATCAAAAGGTGAGATCCTTACAAGACGGTGAACCCCACTTTCCCCTTTAAGGTATCCATAGGCATTCTTTCCATCAACCTGTATGGTCACAGATTTGATTCCACCTTCAGATTCCTGAAGGTCTAGTATCTGGGTATGGAATTTTCGGGTCTCAGACCAACGAGAATACATCCTGAGCAGCATACTAACCCAATCACAGGCTTCGGTACCCCCGGCCCCAGAATGGATGGTGAGAAAGGCATTGTTCTTGTCGTATATATCACTAAGAAGAGATGCTATCTTGAGACTTTCATAGTTCTTCTCACTAGTCTTGATCTGTGTTATGAGGTCCTGTGAGGTATCTTCATCAAACTCTTCTTCGAGAAGTATCATATATTCATTGGATTCTTCGATCTGACTGATTAATTCCAACCAAGGATCGATCTCCTCTTTGATCTGTGAGATCTCAGCGAAGATCTTTTCAGCAGTTTCTTTATCATTCCAGAAATTAGGTGAAAGAGTCTGTTTCTCCAGTTCGGCTAGGCTTGCCCGTTTTGTATCCGGGTCAAAGTCGCCTCCATGTAGTCAATGTCTCTTGTTCAAGGGTTTGAAGTCTCTGTTTGTATTCAGCAATCATGGATAACTCCTAATCTGTTATTTCATCTTCTCAATTCGAATCGATATCGTATTCTCCCAGCTTTCACCAGGTTTGATATCAAGGTCCCAAAATGGAAGAGTCCTAGTGTATTGGTAAATATCCTCTTCACCTAGTCGTGTGTGGATCGTGGTATTATAGTTCTCTTTGATCACAGAGTATCGTTTGTCTGAGAAGATAGTGACGATAGCTTTTTTATTCAGATCCTTGAATCTTAAGAGTTTGACATTGTTCAGACGAGAATCAACATTAGACATCACTCGAACAAGATTAAGATCGAATGAGGCAATCTCAAGCATATCTTCTGAATCATAGGCAAAGGAGAGATTGACTTCAGAACCGAACTTGGCTTCTATCTCTCTTTTTGAGTTATTTTGGATCTTATAATCAAGTTGGATCGTATTTGTATGACAAGTATATTTCTTGATTATCGTCACTTCGGTGTTCTTTAGTACTGGTATCTTCACTGTAGCGGAAAAAGTGATGTTCTTCTGATCCTTATCGAGTCTATCAAGATCAAAGACCGTATCTTCTAAAGAGAATACCCCTTTATCACTATATTTATCAAAGGTAGGTGAGACAGCCTGGTTACCGATGAAGATATCTGAGAAACCCTTCTGTAACTTTCCGTTTGGTATAGATGGTATCGTAGACTGAACGATCTCTTCTGAGTGACCTACAAAGGTATCTAGGTAATTCCATGAGGTGACAAGATAATCGAGTTCTACCATTGATGCCCCTAATCGATCGAATACAGAGGTTATGTTCTTACCTCGATAGATGAACTCATCCTCACCATCAAAATCTATATCATAAGATGCTATAGAAGTTGAGAATACTCCCTTCTCTCTTGATATTTTCTCGACTTCGATCATATGTTGAAAGTTCTCTTTTCTCAGATAGTTCTGATAGATTCCACCATTCTGGGATATAGAATACCCACCAAAGGATTCAGCTTTCAGGAGTTCTTTAGTTGCGATCTTCTTCAGGGACTTCTCTTTCTTTATACCAGGGATCAATCTAGAGACATACAGAAGCTTCCCATACATGTATTTCATCTCAGGATATTTCAAGAACATCTGATTATAATGTTTGATCTTACCTGGAAGTTTATCTTTGAACCAACCTGCTGTTTGATAATTTTGATTACGGATTATCTCATCCTGTATATTCGACGGTACTATAGTTGAGATCTCAAGTTCCTTACAGGTCTCTTGAATGATCTTACAGAGTTCAACGATGGTATGTGGATCTCCTATGATCGAGTTCAAAATGATAGTGTTCACATCAAGCATGATAACAGTGATATCTGAAGTTGTTTTTTTATAGACAGTCGATAATGCATGCTTGACGTATTCTATATCCTTATTGACAAGTGCATAGGTCAAGGCTCTATGGATGGGATAGATCTTGATCACATTTCCCATCTCTTGCATCCTGAAAGGTTTAAAATCAGTAGCTTGAGGATCGAGATATTGTATTATCGAGGTTATACCGCATGTAGATAATGAAGCAATCAATTGAGGATTCCAAACCTGTTCGGTTATCCAAGCACTTCTTGCTCGGTAACCAAAACGTTTTCTAATATAGGTAGTAGTCATCTCTATTTGCTGAGTTCTGTCTTTAGCAGGAATGATCTGGAATATAGGATCATAATAACCACCAGAAAGGAGTTCTAGTTGTTTTCGTTTAACCATATCGGCAATAAGCATATTTATCTCGGGATAGTTGCTTTCTATCCATTCATAGATGATGCCAGAAAAATAGATAGAGATCTTCAGTTCGGGATTAGCATACAGGAATGTCAGAAGGGGTTTATAGCATGAGTATAGACTGAATTCAAAATCTTCATTTCTAGTTCCAAGTGGTTTTTGATCCTGGAACCCTATTATTAACCTCTTCTGACCCATGTAATTTTTTTAATCCTTTTTTTTCTAATCAGCAATCCTTATACAGGATGTTGGACAGGCATCAACTGCTCCATCTCTTCCTACCGGTTCGATAGTATAATCGATCTCTGAGAGGAAATTGGTAATCGTATATCCAGCTTCTGGGAATTTACGTTCACAGATCTTACATCCGATACATCCGACACTGCAAGCTCGTTTGACAGCAGCACCTTTATCGTTAGAATTGCATGCAATATAATAATCAGCACTATAGGGAATCATCTTCATGACCCCTGTAGGACAAACTGTAACACATTTCTTACATCCTATGCAAACCTCTTTATCAACAATTATCCTACCATCTTCACGCTTTGTGATGGCATCAACAGGACAGACTGTTATACAGCTACCCAATCCAAGGCAACCATATTTACAACTTTTATCTCCCTGAAAGAGTATTGATGCAGCATTACAATCAGTGATCCCATCATAGATGAAGTCTTTCTTCGTAGTCTCATCATTACCATAACAATGAACACGAGCTACCATCTTCTGTGAGTCACCACCGCCAGCATCTAATCCCATGATGCTTGCGATAGCTGTCTGTGTGGTGCTTCCACCGGGAGCACATAGCGTGATATCAGCATCAGCATTCACGATCGCATCTGCATAAGCAGCACAACCTGCGAAACCACATGCACCACAGTTCGCACTGGGAAGTGCCTCTTCTACTGCTAATACACGTTCATCTTTCTTGATCGCGAGTTTCTTTGATGCAAAGGCCAATCCGAATCCGAAAAGTGTACCTAAAATCGATACTGTAAGGAACGCATATACTATATTCAATATCATTTCGAACACCTATCCTAATAAATTCGTAAGCAGAGCATTATCAAAGGCCATGAAAGCTAAAGCCATAAGACCACCAGATATGAATGCTACTGGAACACCCTGTAATGGTTTTGGAATGTCTTCAAGATCGAGTCTTTCTCGTATATTCGCCATGAGGACGATTGCAAGGAGAAATCCAAGACCTGCAGCTATACCAGCTACAAAACTTTCTAACAAACCATAAGAATTTGTCACATTGATCAGTGCTATACCTAACACGGCACAGTTCGTAGTGATCAAGGGGAGGAAGATACCAAGCGCCTTATATAAAGGTGGTGATATCTTCTGAACGATCATCTCTACAAGTTGTACGAGTGATGCAATAACTAAGATGAAAGTAATCGTTTGCAGATATGTCAGATTCAAGGGTATCAGAACATAGTAATATACAAGCCATGTCACCACCGAAGCGATAGCCATGACGAAAGTTACAGCGAAACCCATACCTATTGCTGATTCAGTATTCTTAGAGACACCAATAAAAGGACATAGCCCTAAGAATTGAGTAAGTATGAAGTTATTGATAAATACGAAGGTTATTACAATTGCAATATATGACATGACTTACCCCCTAGCCTTTGTTGAATACCAGTTGAAGAATGCTTTGAGATAGCCCATGACCAGTAATGCCCCTGCTGAGAGGCTTATGATTCGCATCGGTGCATTGAAAAGGATCGGAATCTCTATGACTCCATCAAAGCTTCCCATT
>CAZLZY010000193.1:0-5224 GCA_964564075.1 uncultured Spirochaetales bacterium | reverse complement strand
TTTTGATGTACTAACAGAAGCTCCTGCGAAATATCCTCCACGAGAGAATGTTTCATCTGGTGTGATAATAAAAGTATGTATTTTGGAAGCATCAAAATTGTAATTGATGGTTATAGAATTAGAATCTTCTTCAATTGACTCTATTCCTACCTGAGAATGCCCTTCATCCTCAATTATATACCAAGGATCAGGTGCAACTCTTCTAATAATTCCTGCTAATACTATTTGATCCTGCACATTGACAATCATACTGTCAATATACTTATTATGTTCTGCTATAATAGAAACAATCCCATGAGATTTGCATGTAATCAAACCGTTTTCTGATATAGTTGCAATAGCATCATCAGAAGTTGTTAGAAAAAGATCTTCAAACTCAATTCCTTGTTGTAGTGTTATTTGATAAGTTTCATTTAAGTATAGATTAATTGTATTTTCAACAACAAATTCATAATTATATGTAAAACCATTATCACATCCGATTAAACAAAGTAACAACAAATTTATTAAAAATATCTTTCTCATTATTTAATCCTCCTGAATTCAAGTCATAGAGTAATAGTAAAAATTACTGCTCTAACAGATATCCTAATCGATAAACAGAGGATAAACAAGCTATTTGCTTATAGTTAGTATAGTAGGATGGAGGGGCTATCGCTCTTTAGTAAGGTACTGCTGATTCTTGCTTTTCGGTACCTCTGGCATAGTAAGAGTCAATAGTCCTGACCTCACAAGAGGATTGATATATTCAGCTATGATATAGGCTTGGGTATATCCGAACTCTCTTGCGATATCTGCTCTGCTACGTGGCTTCTGGCAGTATCTAAGAATATCGATCTCAGTATTGGACATAGAATGTCCACCATCACCAACCTTAGAGCAGAATATGGTCACCTTGAACACTTCCCGATCCTCTTGGAATAGTGGTCTTGGAAGTCCCTGTTCCTTACAGGTGTAGGTCGTGATAGGGATCCCTGAGAATCTATTCTCAGAATTCATGAGTATCTCCACAGCACTTGCAAGATGAGGATTCCTGATATCTACGGCTCCAGAGCCGATCTCCTCTACGGAGACTCCTCCGAAGAGAGTCCCAGGAGACTCAATGACGAGATGATCAGGGTAGATATGGATCTCTATCGGTTTGTTCCTCGTATATTTACTATAGTCCCGGTGAATAAGAGCATTGAGAACGATCTCTCGAACTGCAATAGATGGATAAGGCGAGGTATTTGATGAAGTTATTTTTGGATTTACCTCAGTATACCTCTTTGTCACCTGTTTGATGAAGTTGAGACTATCAGAAAGGATCTGGGGGATCGTTCCCTCTATCTTCTTATATTCGATAAGCTGATCCTCTAGGGGTTCACAAGAGTTACTGTAGACACGAGCAGCGATACAGAGGCCCGGAAAGTAGGCTTGAGGGTAGATCCCGAACATCAAGAGTCCACATATCGTAGGTTTCCCATCTTGTGTGATACCCTGAAGATCGAGAGTATGTTTATCATCAAGTTGCAGTACATGAGGTTTTGCATCCTTTAATCTGTTGAGGTACTGATTAAGGAGGTTCTTATTGAAGGATTCTATCCCCGCCCTCTGTATAAGTGACAGATCATCAACGATCGAATCTCTAAATGCATCATAGGCATAGATCTCAAGGGCAGACATGATAAGCTCATCACCATCGGATCGTATATAGGAGCCTCGGTATTTTCCTGCTCCTCGATAATAACAGGGCTTATCATAATTACTGCACTCCTGTATCTCTGCACTGACAACCTGTTTCGTTTCGATATCTGCTACAGTGAATAGGGGTGAGACTAGAGGTTCCATCTGGGCACATTGTTCAGAGATCTTACTACAGAGTTCATGGACATCTGGGACCCCGATTATCCTCTTTGAGATGTCATCATAACCGAAGATGAGGATCCCTCCATCCCTCTGATTTGCAAAAGCAGAGAGGGTAGGATAGATATTATGCGGGGTATATTCACCAGACTCAGCGAGAGCGATTCTATTTTCATCAGTAGAATTCTGCTGAATCGTATCGATTATGATGATTAATTCTTCTGCTAACATTCGATTTCTCCCGAAAAACAGTTGCTCATTTCTACTATTTACATGGAATCCAGTCGGAATAATACAAGATGAATAGTTAAATCATATGGATATCATGCAAATTTGAATGAAATTAGAAGGAATAATCACGATTACTACGCTTTATTACGAAAATTAAGCGGAATTATCATGATTTAATGTAAATCATAACTAATTTATAATTTTCTTGACAGATATATGATAGCACACATAAGATATGTGTAAAGATAATTTATATGAGAATAATACGTATGCTAAATATTAGTATCGAAAGGGGATTCAATTGTTAACTATTGATAAGGTGACCAAAGAGTTTGGAGGCCTGAAAGCTGTTAATGATGTGAGCTGTACAGTTCAGAAGGGTTCGATCGTCGGATTGATCGGGCCAAATGGTTCTGGAAAGACCACATTGTTCAATGTGATTTCAGGGGTCTACAAACCTACAGCTGGTACCATCACTCTTGATGGGAAAGATATCAGTTCTCTCAGTGCTCATAAAAAGACCATGATGGGAATGGCTAGAACATTCCAGGTAGTGAAGCCATTCAATAATATCAGTGTATTAGAGAATGTCATGGTAGGTTCCTATTTGCACCAACACTCACCTCATAAAGCTGAGAGTAATGCTATGGACATTCTTAAGCGGCTAGATATCCAGCAATTTGCTGATGACTATCCAAAGAATCTTCCATTGGCAATCAAGAAGAAGGTCGAGATCGCTAGAGCGTTGGCTACCTCTCCAAAGATCCTACTGCTTGATGAGGTCATGGGTGGACTGAATCCACAGGAGACTGATCAAGTATTACAGACTATCGTCAAACTGAATAAGGAAGGGATGACCATCGTCGTAATCGAACACAAGATGCGTTGTATCATGGCTATTGCTGAGAAGGTAATAGTTCTCGATAGCGGTAAGCTGATCGCTATGGATGTTCCTGAAGTCGTAGCTAAGAATCCGGAAGTCATCAAAGCGTATTTAGGAGATGAGTATAATGCTGAAGATTAAGAATATCGCTTCTGGATATGGTGAGAGTCAGGTCCTCTTTGACGTCTCATTATCTATTCCAGAAGGTTCAATAGTCTCTCTTGTAGGCTCCAATGCTGCGGGAAAGACCACACTGATCAATACGATCAGCGGACTCAACCGAGTCTGGTCTGGATCGATTGAGTTCCTCGGTGAGGATATCACCAAGTTAGCCCCAGCAGAACGTGTAGAGCGAGGACTCGTCCAGACTCCAGAAGGAAGAAGACTCTTTCCAGATCTCTCAGTCAAAGAGAATCTGCTGATGGGTTCCTACTTGAAGAGTGTCCGAGGTCGAAGAGAGAAGAATCTGAAGAATGCTTATGACCTGTTCCCACGACTCTATGAGAGAAAAGATCAGATGGCCGGTTCCCTATCCGGTGGAGAACAGCAGATGTGTGCTATCGCACGATCTCTGATGAGCTGTCCAAAGCTGTTGATCTTAGATGAGCCTTCACTTGGACTTGCACCGATCCTGATCATGCAGGTCTTTGATATCATCCAAGATATCCAAAAAGATCATGTGACTATTCTTCTTGTAGAACAGAATGTACAACAGGCACTTAAACTTGCTGATAAAGGATATGTCCTTGAGAGCGGTAGGGTCACCATGGAAGGAACAGGAGAATTTCTGCTTCATGATGACGGATTGAGAAAAGCATATCTCGGTATGTAGCTAATACAACTCAGTAGTAAAAGAGTTCTTATAGGAGGAATCAATGTTACTACAATTAATTATATCCGGGATACTGCTTGGTGGTGTTTATGCACTTACCAGTATGGGACTGTCCCTCGTATTCGGTGTATCTAAAATAACGAACTTCGCACATGGAGACTTTGTCGTCATCGGTATGTATGCTGCTCTGTCGATCTATTATGTGACAGGACTTGTGCCATATTTTTCTTGGATCTTTGTGATCCCCATATCATTTGGAATAGGTTGGTTGGCATTCCAACTCATCAAGAGAACGATCGGGGGAGATCATCTCAACCAGATCTTCATCACTATCGGTCTGTCAATGATCATCCAGAACCTCATCCTGATGCTCTACAAATCAGACTATAGGACCATGAAATCATTATTTGACAGCTCTTTAAAAATAGGGGAAATCTATATCTCCTATGAGAGTCTACTTGCCTTCGGGATCGCTGTCATCGTAACAGCGGGATTCCTCTGGTTCCTCAACAAGACCGACCTCGGTCGAGCGATGAGAGCAGTATCTCAGGATAAGAGTGCAGCCTCCTTGATGGGAGTCAAGGTAGAGAAGATCAATGTTATTGCCTTTGGTCTTGGTATCTCTATGGCAGGTCTTGCGGGTAGTCTACTTCTGACTATGTATGCTGCATATCCTACAGCGGGCGGAGTTTACAACCTCTTGTCATGGGTCATCGTAGTATTAGGTGGTTTAGGACAGGTTGGAGGAGCACTTGCTGCTGCATTCCTCATCGGTATTTGCGAGACCCTCACAGGTTTCTATATTGGCCCAGACTTCAGACAGGTCGTCTATTATCTGTTCTTCATTGCGATTCTTATTGTAAAACCACAAGGACTGTTCTCAGGTATCAAACTCCACAAGAAGGTGAAAGATGAAGTTACTGAATAATAAGATATTACGTTGGGCAGTGTTCTTCCTTCTGCTCATAATAGCAGGGTTGGTAGTAGATAATAACTACTACCTCGATATCCTGATCACCATTGTCTTCTACGCATGTATGGCATCTGCCTGGAACATCGTAGGAGGCTATGCCGGACAAGTATCAATAGGTCACGTTGCGTTTCTCGGGTTGGGAGCCTACACCTCAACGATCCTGTTCCTCAAACTGGGTATCACACCGCTCATAGGAATATTCGCAGGCGGTCTCATGGCGATGGTCCTTGCTCTGTTAATAGGACTTCTGACTATCAGACTTCGTGGCCCCTTCTTTACGCTCTCTACTATCGCGATCGCAGAGATCCTGTTGGTATTTGCCGTGAGATTCCATGGACTTACCGGTGGATCTGAGGGACTGAACATTCCCTATGAACCCTCTGTATACAACTTCGTATTTGAGAGCTACTTCACCTATTATATGCTATTCATAGTGCTCATGGTGGCTATAGTCGCGGTG
>CAZLZY010000192.1:0-5229 GCA_964564075.1 uncultured Spirochaetales bacterium | reverse complement strand
TTTTTTTAAAATATATTTTTTATTATATATAGAATATAAAAATCTCCCATTGCTTTCTTTAATTATGGTACTCTGGACGAAAGATAAGCGACTCCTCCTCATTTATCATAATATATGAATACTCTCAGGTGATTCTGTTACAATTGCAGCACTGACTTTGTCTAGATTTGAAGTATAGGGTGATATGTTTCTAAATCAGTCTGGAAAAATAGACAAATACATTATTATTGGCTATCTGTCTAAAAATCTAGACAAATTGCTATTCTATTGTTATGATTAGTTATGATCAAAAGAGAGAAAATACTAAAACATATTCGTCATTGCTATCATTCCGATATGATCAAGGTGATCATAGGTGTCCGTAGGTCTGGTAAATCAGTACTGTTGGAACAGATACAGAGTGAGTTGATCAAAGAAGGTATTTCAGATACTCATATCATCGCAATCAATTTCGAGATCTATGCTTTTCATAGATTCTGTAAAGACCCGGAAGGATTCTATGAATACATATCTAATAAGATACCAGCAGAGGGAAAGGTCTATCTGTTTTTCGATGAGATCGAAAATGTATCGGACTTTGAGTTATTGATCAATTCCTTCAGAGTCGAATTCAACTGTAGTATCTTCATAACAGGATCTAATTCTAAATTATTATCAGGTGAACTCGCTACTCATTTAGGAGGGAGGACACTATCCTTCACATTGCTCCCTTTCTCTTATGATGAATTCATTCAACTTGACCATGTAAAGGTTCTTGATGCTAGAAGAAGGCTTGAGCAGTATATGGATTGGGGTGGGTTCCCTCTTGTATGTAAGGAAGAAGATCCTAAAGATAAGCAGATTCAGTTATTGAACCTGAAGGATTCAATCGTATATAAAGATATCATTCTGCGTAATGAGGTGAAAGGGACTTTTGAGCTTGATAGGATACTCTCCTATATATTAGCGAACTCTTCTTTGACATTTTCTGCCAGGAATATAAAGAAGGAATTAGCGAGAGAGATCTCTAAGATCTCTATACAACGGATTTACGATTATATCGGATATTTCTGTGATGCTGGTATCGTGAATAACGTACAAAGGTTTGACATCAGAGGAAAAAGGGTCCTCTCACAACAGGAAAAACTCTATGTGTGTGATCTTGGACTATTTCATCTATTCAAGAACAGAGTGAAACCAGAGATGAATCTCATAACTGAGACACTAGTGTACAATGAATTGTTATCACGGGGATATCAGATCTATATCGGGAAGACCTATAAAGGGGAAGTTGATTTCATCATCGAGAATGAGAAAGGAAGAGCCTATATTCAGGCAACCTATCTTATGGAAAATACTGCTACTCGAGATCGGGAGTTCTCTGCTTTCACTGGAATCGATGATATATTTCCTCGTTATGTTATCTCTTTCGATCCCGTAACAACTGATTGGAAAGGGATAAAGCATATACATATTATTGATTTTCTCACAGGTAATGATCTCTTATGATGTGATCATATCTGCACTCATGAAGCATAAACTACCCGCTGCTTACGATACTCTGAAGAGGAGCATCCGAAAGCTATCTTAAAAGACCTATTGAATCGTGAGATATCAGGGAAACCGGACTCAAGACAGACGGTGAGGAGTTGAAAGCAAAGTATGGTGGAAAACTAATCTTTCATGGTGGGGTAGAGAACCAGCATACGCTACCTATCGGAGCAGCAGATGATGTTTCTCAAAAGACAGAGATATGCCTGAATGAGTTAAGCCCGGCTGGCTATATACCTTGTTCCTGTCATTTCACTTTGGCCTATACACCAAGAGAGAATATCCTCTCTCTGATTAAAACTGTGCAAGACTAACAATAGTTTGTTATACTTCTTCTATGAGTGAAAAAACAAAAGATAAAACAGATGATTATGTACGACCTGTAGCTGCTAAGAAGAGTGAACTATTGGATATTGCAGGTACTCGTATCGAATATACTTCTAAGGCTGATTGGATCATCCTAAGAAAAGATGAAGAACCCACGGCAGAGATGTTCTGTGTGAGTTATATAGCCAAGACTGATACTGAACGACCAATCACCTTTGTCTTCAATGGTGGACCGGGGGCATCCTCTGTCTATCTCCATCTTGGAGCCTTAGGCCCAAGAAGAATACAATGTCTAGAGAACGGTCAACCAACTCCCCCACCATATCCTTTAATCGATAATCCACAGTCTTGGCTGCAGTTTACCGACTTGGTCTTCATAGACCCTATCGGGACTGGCTTTAGCAGGATGATCAAGAAGAAACCAACTGAAGGAAAGGATGAGAAATCCTCTGAAGAGAAGAAGGAATCTGAATACTGGCAGGTCAAACGTGATCTGGAATCACTTGGAGAGTTCATCAGAAGATATCTGAGTACTAACCACCGTTGGGAGAGTCAGATCTATATAGCAGGAGAGAGTTATGGTGGCTTCAGGGCCGCTAAACTTGCCAAGATGGTACAAGAAGCTTATGGTGTCCCATTGAGCGGGACTATTATCATCTCCCCTGCGATGGAGTTTACCCTGCTCGACGGATCAGATTATGATGTACTCATGTGGGTCGATGTATTCCCGACTATGGCAGTCATAGCTAAAGAGCATGGGAAGAGTCGGAAGAGTAGGGAAGGTGAAGAATCCAAAGCTTATCGGGAACGTGCTGCAGAGTTCGCTATCAAGCAACTCCTACCCGTATTAGCTGTCGGTGCTATGTATGGTGAGAAGAACCGTGTGAATGTCCTCAATCAGGCGGCAGATTTTATCGGGATACCTCGAGAGGTCATGCAGGTGAAGAATGGACGAGTCACTATCGAATACTTCGTTAAGAACCTCTTAAGAAAAGAGCAATTACATATTGGCCTATATGATGGGTGTCTGACCGTAGCTGATCCCTATCCAGGTCGTGAGAACTGGTCAGGACCAGATCCTACACTCCATCAGCTCGAAAGAGTCTTCTCTGCAGGTATCAATACTCAGTTACGAAAGCACATAGGTCTAGATTCAGATCGTGAATATGATCTGATCAGTCTAGATGTCAATAAGAAGTGGAAAGTCGATACGAAAGAACATGCACTTGATTCTCAAGTAGGTGCTACTGATGATCTTCGCTATGGGATGAGCCTTAATCCCGATATGAAAGTCTATCTGACCCATGGTATCTATGATCTAGTCACTCCATGGTTCTCCTCAGAACGTATCACCCATCTAATGAACCTCACTGATGAACAGAAAGCTCAGATGACCGTGAAGTATTATATTGGTGGTCATATGTTCTACACTCGAGAAGAGAGTAGAAAAGAGTTCTTCCGAGACATCAGAGCTTTTTATCAGAAGTAATAGGATACTCTTTTAGTTTTCAATTGAATGCATATGACTACTCTACCGGTAGTCATATGTCTTTAGGAGACTTTATGAAATAGAGCGAGCTTGTTATATCACAAAGTCTAGATAATTCTCTCTTGATATCACATGATACTCTGCTTGCGGATAGGCATCCTTGAAAGCTTTGGGTATCTTAGGGACTTTTCTACCAAATTTCAGTTCATAGGCACTAATGTTGTTGTCAACTGTTTCAATATAATCGATCTCCTGTTGACTATAAGTTCGCCAGAAATACATATTCCCATAAAAGGATGAATAGGATTGTTTTTTCATTCTTTCCATTATCATAAAGTTCTCAAATAACGCCCCCTGGTCATCTCGAGAATCAAGAGACCCAAACTGAGAGATTATCCCATTACGTATACCGTTATCAAGGAAGTAGTATTTCGCTTTACTTGTAACTTCTTTTCGTAAATTGCGGCTGAATCCGTTTATCCTTTTAATGACATACGATTTCTCTAGAAGATCAATATAGCGAGATACCGTTTTCACATCTATTTGCAATTTCCTAGATAGCTCATTCAAAGAGACTTCACTGCCGATTTGAAAGGCTAGAAGTTTTAGAAGATGTACTAATGTGTTTGAAGATCTGAGATTATCATAAGTCAGGATGTCTTTTAACAAATAGGAATTCACCAACTCCTGAAGCATCTCGATCTTCATTTCTCTAGTCTCTGCTGATACGACCTCAGGGTAGGAACCAAAGATGAGAAATTCCTCAAGCTTCTGTTGCAATTCATAATTGGTGAAATGTTGTTTTAGCTCTACCAATGCCAATGGGAATAGGGTAATAGTTCGTTTTCTTCCTGTTAGAGGCTCTCCTGTCTGTTGTGATAATCTAAAGGAGGATGAACCAGTAGCTATAACACGACATTCAGGAATATGATCTATAATGAGTTTTAATGTGATTCCAATATTTGGAATTGCTTGAGCTTCATCTATTGCAAGGATATCATATCCCTCTAATGCGTTCTTGATCCTTGAAAGATCTCTAGAAGAGAGCAATTCTGAGAAGTGGATATTCTCTCCGTTTTCGAGAAGATATTTCTTACCACAATCTTTTAAATATGATTGAAGTAGTGTTGTTTTGCCAGTTCTTCGAGGCCCATACATGATCAATACTCGATTTTCCCTCATCTGTGTATCTAGATTAGCAAAAACTCTTGTATACATCTAAATCTCCATGTTAACTGATTCATTCAGCATATCATGGAATTGTTAATTTATGGAGTCTAACTCCATAAATTAATAGAAAAACATGGAGTCTAACTCCATGAATTAACAGTTTCTATTATATACTACTCAATTTACTCATATAGAGATTATTGTTCGAGAAGATAATACGGTACATGAATCCAACATATTGATTGAATCATTGTAAGCATTCCATAAACCCCACCTGTAGAGAGAATCATTGAGATGCTATGATGATGAGGTGAGAGAATAGACAGGAGAGGTGATGCTACTACAGTTCAGCTGAACAAGACCAGGTACTAATGAAGACCAGTCTTGTGAAGCCTGTACATCTTTAAGATGATCAAGGACATAGGTGATGTTGGCAAAAGTATCAAGTTCTGCTGACTTCGCGGACTCAATAAGACTATACCAGGCCGCACTGGCATGGGCTCCTGCACAGCGGGGACAAATACCCGTCTTGGATTCAAACATCATGTTCTATTCCAAACGCATCTATCAGGGAGATAATATGTATAAGCTTGTCTTTTGGGAGTTTCCTGCACATGTTGGAAATTTGTTCAGTACTTGGTGTTTCGCTCGTATTAGTTAAAGTGGGGTATCCGCTTAGCTCCTCCTCAGTCTACATCAACTGTTAAGCCCCA
>CAZLZY010000191.1:0-5229 GCA_964564075.1 uncultured Spirochaetales bacterium | reverse complement strand
CTTGAATGTTGCTGGAATCGAAGCTAAATCAGTTCGATACGGTTTTAAACTCGGAATCTCATCTGTAGATGGTTACGAAGAGTTCATCGAAACTACTCCTAACACATTAGAAGATCTAGGAACAAATGTAGATCCTCAAGTCAAAGCTGCGATCGTAGATTACTATGCTACCCTCAACGCTGATGAGACTACTAAGAACAATATCATCTCTTCAGTAAGTGCTAAAGATAATCTTGAGGCTGCTGACGGCGAGATCGTAGTGGTATCTATCCGACAGGCAAAAGATTTTGCAGTTGGACATATTGAAGGTGCAATCAACATCCCTTGGGCAGTTGGTATGCAGGAGAATTTCTCACAGCTTCCAAAAGATCAACAACTCTATGTTTACTGTTATAGTGGACAGACAGCTGGTCAGACCGTTGCTATCCTGAAACTTCTTGGATATGATGCTGCATCAGTCAAGAGTGGTTTTGGAACCGGCATGAGCGGTGGTGGATGGAATAACGAAGGACTCCCTGTTGTTCAATAAGCTCATTTAGCATTAATCTATAAACTTATAAGCACTCTGCAACTGCAGAGTGCTTTTTCATACCTAATAGAGCGTATACCATGCTATACTTCGGTAGTGATTAACATAAAGAAGAATCAGACATCCAGAACACTTTTGAACCTCATTCCTCTGATCTATATAGCGATATGGACTCTTCTTCAGCTCTCAGTCTTAACTACCTACCCTTCCATGCATTCAGATGAAGCATGGCTCAGTGGTTTGAGTAGATGGATGATCGCTACTAAGAGTATGAGGGTCACCGAACCCTTCTTTGATTCTTTTACCAGAGCTCCACATGCTATAAAACTCCTATTTCATGCTATCCAGATCCTAGGGATCTCACTATTTGGATATTCTCTTACGGTGATCAGAGCAATATCACTACTATTCGCAGCTCTATCACTGATCCTTTTCAATAGAGTACTACGTTCCTATGACATATCTCGATCACTTGCACTAAGTGGCACTATCCTGCTATCAGCAGATAATCAGTTCATCTATATCAGCCATCTCGGAAGACAGGAGATCTTACTCGTCTTCATGTTGATTCTCGTTCTCTATCTTATGAGAAGTACCGATGGAAAAACATTATTAGTCTCCCATAGCATAAGACTGGGAATCATAACAGGTCTCGCTTTCTGGATTCATCCCAATGGCATCTTAGTGATAGTTGCGGGAGTCGTACTTTCTATATTCAGGTTCAAAACAGATAAGAGAAGTATACTCCTCTACAGTATGGGAGCACTTCTTATGGTTGTAGGGGCTCTTGTAACCAGCCTAATCATGAACCCTCGATTTCTCATTACCTATTCTGATTATGGTAAGACCCTGGGGGTCGGAGAATCTCTCTTAACGAAAGCCCTGCAATACCCGAACTTCTATAAGAAGTTATACTATCAGGTCAGTGGGACCTATTATACTCCACCAGTCACTATAGGACTCATGCTATTGGGGTTGAGTTATCTCGTGAGTACCATACTCATAGTAACTAAAAGAGGAAGATCTACCCCATTTCGATCGTTACTGATAGCATCACTTTTCATGCATATAGGATTCATCATCATCGGTAGATATGGACAACCTTCAGTGATCCTATTCTTCCCCTATGGTTATCTGATACTCATCCTTCTGATCAATCGAATTCAATCTCAGAGATGGATGAGATGTGCACTTGTCGGTGTACTGACCCTGATCCTAGCAACGAGTTCCTTCACTGAAGTCAGACAGGTAATAGATTCACATTCGGATTATAATGAATATATCGATCATATCGCTGAAGTGATAGATGTTGATGCATATGTCCTTGGGAACCTGAATGCAGAATATGCTCTTCAGGCAGGCCATCTGTATGATTGGAGGAACCTTGAACCTGCCTATCGGTCCGGTCTCTCTTTTGAGGAATATATCCATGATCACGGTATAGCATATATCATCTATCCAGATGAGATCGATCTCATCTACCAAAAAAGACCCCTTTTGAATGGGATCTATGGGAATATCTCGCTCATGTATGAGGAGATACAGGAATTTATCACTACAGCCTGCATCGAAGTGGCCTCTGGCACAAGTCCTACCTATGCAATGAGGATCGTTCGTTATCAGGAAGATGAAGATTGGGGATATAGGATCTTTCAGGTACGATAGATCATTCATAAGTCCTATGGATCATAGCACAATACTCATCAAATCCATCCATATCAACTCTTCTCGGCCGTTCTAGAGGATTATCATACCGATCTAGCCTACCACCTTCTCCTTCATCCATCGTATAGAGGGTATCAGAGAGAAGGATAGCCTCTGAGACATCATGGGTCACGAAGACCACTGAAGTTTCAGATTCTTTCCAAAGATCGATCACCAGCCTCTGTTGTGAACGCCTACTCTTAGGGTCCAGACTTGCAAAGGGTTCATCCATAAGCAGGACTTTTGGTTTGATCGCGAGCGCTCTAGCTAAAGCTGTTCGCTGTTTCATACCACCTGAGAGCTCATGAGGATATTTATCTTTATGCATCCCCATACCCGCACGTTCTAGATAGGAGAGGATGTAAGCTTTCAACTCGCTACCTGTTTTCTGGGGATACCGTCTTCTCAAGGGGAGCAGGAGATTCTCATAGACTGTCTTCCAGGGGAAGAGCTGATCGAACTCCTGAAAGATCATGATCCGGTCCATCGAGGGAGCAGTCACCGTTCTATCTTCTATGAGCAGAGAACCTGAACTATAACTCTCAAAGCCGGCGAGCACTCGTAAAAGCGTACTTTTCCCGCAACCAGAATTACCAAGGATACAGACGAACTCTCCAGGGAGAACTGTCAGGGAGACTTGAGCTAACACAGGATATTCAGTCTTTCCATCAGTATAACTGAAACAGATATGCGTCATAGAGACCATCGGGATCATTGATCACCTCCGGTCGAATGTTTCACACCTCTCTCGATTCTTTTGAATAGGATATCTTCTACTACCAGTCCTATTATGATAAGAACTAGTAATCCTGCATACATCCCTGAGGTGTCCATAAAGACCCTCTTATTGAAGATATACCAACCAAGACCTCCATATATACCAATCACTCCGAAAACCATCTCAGCACTGATCACAGCTCTCCAGGAGCGAGCCCAGGCTATTCTGAGACCAGCTACCATATAGGACCAAGAACTGGGGATCAGGATATGGACGATGAGTCCCCATCTCCTATACTCGTAATTTCTTCCGATATCGAGGAAGGTCCTATTAACTGATGCGAATCCTGCATTGAAGTTTATGACCATCGGCCAAAGGACTGCATGAATGACTATAGCAAAGATCGACAGAGTACCTGTACCGAACCAGAGGATGACAAGAGGTAACAAGGCGATCCCTGGTAAGGGATGAGCGATAGAGGTCATGACCTCCACGCCACTTGCAAGTACAGGAGAAACATAAGATGCTATAGATAAGATAAGAGCAAGAAATGTGCCGAGGATCATACCGCTGAATACCAGGGCAAGAGAGACCCCTACCCTCATGAGAAGGGTCCCTTGGAGCAGATCATGAGCAAGGGAGAGAAAGACCTGTTTCAGTGAGGGTAATATGAGCTCTGATATGAACCCTGTAGAAACGATGATCTCCCAGAGAAGGAGGAAAGAGATTATCCAGAGGATATGCTCTAGACGTTTTCTTACACTTTTCTTCATACCTATTCCCAGACCAACAAATCTCTAGATACCGGTATATCTTCTAGATACCCCTGTTCATACATGAAAGAAGCAAAATGCTCCATTCCAAGGATCTCTGGAGAGAAGATCATCCCTTCTGCCGTCAGATAGGATTCAATGACTTCAGGTGCTAGTTCATAGACATCGGCTAACAGCCGAGCTGCTTCAGTCGGATCATTGGTGATAAGATCGATCGCTTCCTGTAGAGCACGAGTAAAAGCTTCATAGAGTTCTGATTCGTTATCATGGAACTCATCAGTCGCATACCCGACGATAAAGGTGAAGGGTGCCCCGAAGGCCTCTTCACCTGAGAGTAGCAACCTAGCATCTTCGAGTCGAAGTTCATTGAAAATATAGGGGGGAGAGGTAAAATGTGCTGTGATTGACCCTGAGACTAGAGATTGATACCCATCAGGGTGACTCATGGTCAGGATACGGTTATCAAGTGCATCGGATGCTCCAAAAACCTTCTGAGCCTCCATCGAGAGTAACATATGTTGAATACTTCCCGGTTGAGGAAGTGCTATCGTATCACCTGAGGTTATATCTTCGATAGACATGATAGTGTTATCTGTAGTGATGAGACCTATGGGAGCCTGAGAGACACCCGTTGCAATCCTCCACTCCATACCATGTTCATATCCGATGAGAAATGGAGGTATGGCACCGAATCCGATATCGACATGACCGGCGATCATCGCTTCACGGATTGCTGCTGTATTACTCACCTGTTCCCAATTTACCTGAGCCTCAGGGATCCTCTTCTCTATGAGTCTGAGCACTCTCATGATCTGTACCGGTGCATATGCGAGTCCATACTGCTCTGCTATCGTGATTGAACCTTCAACCTCTTTACGACAGCTAAACAGGGAGAAAGAGAAGAGAACGATACATATGAGTGCGATAAATCTGTCTTTCATTCAAATTCCTTGATGGGGACTATCATATCACAGCCGTTTTGGTCCTGTATAGAGAACCGTTTGGTTACCCTGTTCAAAACGGTATCGATCGTATCTAAATTTGCACAGAGGACCACATACCCAGCTCTCTGAGTCGCATTCGCTATCCTTTCTACCTCATCACCCTCTTTGATAAGATAATCAGCGGTTATGACTTCAGGTATCGATAGGAGCTCCTCTTTGGTCCCAGTCGATGAGACGATCCCAACACGGGCAAAGAAGAATAGGACATAGGCTGAGAGTTCTCTTTTTTCATACCACTGAAGGGGATCCCCATAGGTCCCGAGTGAGGAGTCAATAAGAAGATCAATCATAGGGACACCAGTGACAGCTGGTATGATAAATTCTTCAAAAGCACCACCGATCCTTGCAGCGATCTCATTGACAAGATAACCTTCGGATCCTTTTAGGAGCTGGATATAGATCGGTCCCTCTAGTAACCCTATCGTAGATACGATCTTCTGTGATAATTGAGTTATCGTCTCTTCATCACTCATGAACTTCGTGGGATATCTATGGGCAAAA
>CAZLZY010000190.1:0-5249 GCA_964564075.1 uncultured Spirochaetales bacterium | reverse complement strand
AGGGGAGCGAAGGATGTGAACTCGAAGATAAAAAGCAGAGCGAACAAACTATTCACGGCCTTTGCCGTCTCCTTCATTGATGGGGAGAAGCATGATATCGAGATCATACGTCATAAGAAATCGGCAGGTAGAACAGAGCAAGCCGCTCATAGGATAGCAAATTTCTGTGGTATCTCTTTGATCCAGGATATGGAGATACCCGAGGAGTATTGATATTCTCCAATGACAAAAAAATGCTGTCTATTTACATGTAGACAGCATTTTCTTTATCTAGTTGAATACTATTCTGGCCAGTTCTTTTTGTCGACATGTAACCAGCATGCAACCTGATGATTCTCTTCGATCTGTTCCATTTGGGGGATATGGTTCTTACAATAATCCATTTTCTTAGGACATCTATCATAGAAATAACAGCCGAATCTCTCTACGTCCGGTGATGGTACATCACCGGTAAGGATGATCCTCTTTCGTTTCTTCTCTATCACTGGATCTGGGATCGGAGCAGCAGAGAGAAGTGCCTGTGTATATGGATGTAATGGTTTCTTGTAGAGTGCTTTAGATTCTGAGATCTCTACGATCTTACCAAGATACATGACAGCGACACGAGTACTGATATATTCGATCACGGCAAGGTCATGTGCGATGAAGATATAGGTAAGTCCCAACTCTTTCTGAAGATCTACAAGCAGGTTCAAGATCTGTGACTGGATAGATACATCCAATGCACTGACCGGTTCATCTGCCAAAATGATCTTAGGATTAAGCGCTAAGGCACGAGCGATACCGATTCTCTGTCTCTGACCACCAGAGAACTCATGAGGGTATCTGTTCTTATAGAATCTTGATAGGCCGACTCGTTCCATCAGCTCTTCGATCTTTGTCTCGATCTCAGCTGGAGTCATCTTCAGGATACCTTTCTTATTATAGATCTCTAACGGTTCTGCAATGATCTTTCGAACGGTCATTCGTGAATCGAGAGAGGCATAGGGGTCCTGGAAGATCATCTGGATGTTCTTACGAATCACAAGCATCTCTTTGTTTGATAACTTGACCAAGTCCTGACCTTCGAAAAGGACCTCTCCTGCTGTAGGCTTATAGAGCTGAGCTATTGCTCTAGCTGTAGTAGATTTACCACATCCTGATTCTCCGACGATCCCGAGAGTCTCCCCTTGTTTGACTGAGAATGAGATCCCGTCAACTGCACGGATAGCTCCGACCTGTCGTTTTATGATTGCACCTTCTTCAATAGGGAAGTGCTGTTTTAGACCCTTTACTTCAAGGATCGGTGTTGTGTTACTCATTTTTTTCCCTCCATGTCCTTATAGAGCCAACAAGCTACTTCTCTACCTGGTTCGGTCTCGGTGAGTGTAGGATATTTGGTCTTACAGATATCCATAGCCTTGTGACAACGCGGGTGGAAAGGACAGCAGTCAGGCAGGTCGATCATGTTTGGTGGCTGCCCTTCGATCGAGAAGAGTTTTTTCTGTGTTGTCTGGTCGAGTCTTGGTACTGATTGGATCAGTCCCAATGTATACGGATGAAGTGGCGTTGCGAATAATCTCTCTGTATCTCCCTTCTCAACGATCCTTCCAGCATACATGACGCATACCTTATCACACATACCAGCTACGACACCAAGATCATGGGTGATTATGATGACAGCAGTATTGAGCTTCTTGGAGAGTTCATTGATAAGCTCTAGGATCTGAGCCTGAATAGTCACATCAAGTGCTGTTGTGGGCTCATCTGCGATCAGGACATCAGCGTTACAGCTGAGAGCCATAGCGATCATGACCCTCTGTCTCATACCACCAGAGAACTGATGAGGATAGTTGTCGATCCTCTTCTCTGGAGCAGGGATACCTACGAGTATAAGCATCTCGATAGCTTTCTTCCTCGCCGCTGCTTTATTCATATCCTGATGGAGGACGATAGTCTCTATCATCTGAGTAGAGATCTTCAAGAATGGGTTCAAACTGGTCATTGGATCCTGAAAGATCATTGAGATTCTGTTACCTCTGATCTTTCTCAGCTTCTCCTCCGAGTATTGGAGGATATCCTCACCCCTAAAGATGACCTCTCCACCAACGATCTTTCCTGGAGGGGAGGGAATCAGTTTCATGATTGACAGGTTGGTAACGGATTTACCACAACCTGATTCACCAACGATCCCGAGGGTCTCCCCACGATAGAGATCGAATGATACTCCATCAACGGCTTTTACCACTCCAACGTCAGTCTTGAAATATGTCTGGAGGCCTTTAACCTCTAATATCTTTTCATTATTATCCATTATCCCCTCTCCTTATAATTGGTTCTTGCTTTGCGGATCGAATGCATCTCGTAGCCCATCACCTAAGAAGTTCATGGCAAAGAGGAATATGGTCATCGCAAGAGCAGGGAAGAGAAGACGCCATGGATAGAGGGTCATACCCTCGACCGCGTCACCAACTAGAGAACCCCATGAAGCATATGGTGCGGAGACACCCAATCCAAGGAAGGAGAGGAATGATTCCATCATGATGAATGCCGGTATTCGTAGTGTTGAGAATACGATGATGACACTCAATGAGTTTGGTACCAGATGCCTGAAGATGATCCGTGAATTAGATGCACCCATCGATTTGGCTGCTTCAACGAACTCTGAGTTCTTCAATGATATGATCTGACCACGAACCATTCGTGCTACAGTCAACCAACTTACGATAGCCAATGCAAAGAATAGGTTCATGATATTTCGCCCGAAGATAGCCATCATGATGATAACTAAGAGCATATAGGGAAGACCATAGATGACATCTACGATACGCATGAGTATATAATCGACCTTTCCGCCCAAATAACCTGCGAAGGCTCCGACGATGATACCGATAAATACAGATGTGATCGTTCCGATGAATCCGATAGCGATAGATACCTGCCCACCATATATGATACGAGAGAGCATATCTCTTCCTGAATAATCTGTACCGAAGTAGTATCTTCTTTCATGTTTCTTCGAAGCCTTGACTTTTGCAGAGAGGCGTTCATTGACTGATATGGTTTTGGTCAGAGGGAATTTTACCGTTCCCTCTGCAACTACAGCATCAAGATAATCTTCTGCAAAATCTTCGACCTCATATTCGATCTTGCTCGCAAGAGTCGCAGCCATGAGTTTGTTGGTCACTTTCTCAGTAACTGTTGAGAGTCTAACATCGATCAGCCTTTCCATCTCTTCATCGCTGACACCATCATTCTCGAATTTCGTCCGATTGGTGAGCTGTTGGTCGGTCTCCTTCTCGCTTTGGGTGATGATATCATTGATGGATATGCCACTGAGTCCTGAATAGATCATCATCAACTCATCGACTGAGAGCTTTGTGATATCAACAGTCTTGTTCGAGTCTGTCACATAGTTGATCTTCTGAATATCATAGATCAATTCTGTTTCGATATCATTTACCATACGCTCTAGTTTTCTCGTCTCAGCAGTGTTGAGTTCTATTCCCCCTGATTCTCCGAGTTCATAGAAATAATCCCAGATCTGATTCGGGGACATCTCATCCACTAAAGCCTCGTCCTCATCAGAGATCTCTACTCGGCCATTCTTGTATGCCATGAAGTAGATATCTTTTTTCTTCTTCTCGAGCATCAACTCTCCTGCAGACTTCGTGATAGAAGGTCTCAAATGCTGATGATCAAGGATGATCTCTTTGTATGAGTAGATAGGAAGGAATGAAGCGAACAGTGATAAGAAGGCATAGATGACTACAACGAAAATGCTGATTACTGCCATCTTATTCTTCTTCAGTCGTCTCCAGGCATCCTTACCTAGACTGTTACCTTGTATCTCCTGGTCAAATTCATTGACCGCAGAGTCTTTGTTATTTATAACTTTTGCCAATGTTGACTCCTATTTATATGAGATACGTGGATCAAGGAATGAATAGAGGATATCGACTATGAAGTTCATAATAATGAGAATGACTGAATAGACGATAACAACACCCATGATCAGGGTATAATCTCGATTGAACGATGACTGTACGAAGAATTTTCCCAGTCCAGGAACACGGAAGATCTGCTCTACTACTACTGAACCAGTGATGATCCCGGCAAATGCAGGTCCTAAGTAACTTACTACAGGAAGTAGAGCACCTTTTAAGGTATGCTTGAAAAGGATGACTGAGTTCTTCAGTCCCTTTGCCTTCGCTGTTCTGATATAGTCACTTCTCAGTGTCTCTAACATGCTTGATCGCATGAGTCGGGCTATGTTCGCGAAATATCCCAAAGATAGGGTGATCGCAGGAAGTATGAGAGTCTTTAGCCCATAATCCCCATCGATCCATCCTGATGTAGGGAGCCATCCAAGTCTAAGTGCGAACACGTACTGGAGAACTGGCCCAATGACAAACAGCGGGACCGATATCCCGATGATGGCAAAAGACATCGTCGAGTAGTCAACCCAGGTGTTCTGCCTCACCGCCGAGAGCATACCGGCGCTGATGCCGAATATGATAGCGATCATCAAGGAGATCACACCTAGTAATATTGAATTTGGTAAACTAGAAAAAATGTAAAAATTGACGTCATGGTCCTGATATCGATAGGATGGTCCAAGGTCTCCCCTGAGAACGTCAAATAGATATCGTCCGTATTGTACGATTACTGGTTCATCAAGGTGGTATTTAGCCTCGATGTTCTTTAGTACTTGCTCTGGTAGTGATCTTTCAGAGTCGAATGGACCACCAGGAGCAATTCGGATGATAAAAAAGCTAATGGTTATGATAATCAATAGCGTTGGTATCATACCGAGCAATCGTCTTATGATATACTTTGTCATAGACTTTCCTCGCTGTAAGATTTTGCATGCATAGCAATATAGTTAACCTGTCGATGGTATAACAAATAGTGATTAATTTCAATATTATATACCTGTTCAGACGATAAGGTAACAAAAAAGGGTGAAAACTCCTATTTATGAAGTGAGAACTCAAAACCTGTGTTCATACGTATATAATACCTGTAGTTTTACCTGAACATAGGGGGAAGAGCGTTCTGATATTGACCAAGTGCAGACAATAGGAGAAGATAGCGCATGAAAAAATTCTATATAGAAAACCTTGGATGTGCAAAGAATCAAGTCGATGCTGAAGTCATGTTAGAAGCATTGACTGAAAGTGGAGAATGGACATATACAGAGGATGTCGATCAATCAGATCTCATCCTCGTGAACACCTGTGGGTTCATCGAACCTGCACGAATCGAAT
>CAZLZY010000189.1:0-5295 GCA_964564075.1 uncultured Spirochaetales bacterium | reverse complement strand
CCTCCTATGATGGTGAATATGAACTGGAATTGAAAGAGGGTTTAGGAATCAGCTCATTAGCAGCTACTACTATAGAATTGTTGGGATTTGAAGCACCGGACGATTACGACCAAAGTGTTCTGACATTCAAAGAATAATCTAAAAAGCTATCCAATATCATAGGCAGGTCTATACTTCTGAAAAGTATAGACCTGTTCTTGTTACAGCTAGTAATCCTAGATCAATGGGGGAATAGGAGTATTAATATCTGCATATAGGTAAATGCGACTATGATCAGTACGATAGCTGGCATGATGACCGCTCTAAATGAAGAGGATAGTCCCGTCTTATAGTATTCGCAGGTGACGATCATGCATACGTGAAGAGGGGAAAGCATCGTACCCATGAACCCACAGACATAAGAGAAAAGAAGTGTACCGGCAAGAACGCCAAAGGATGGATCCTGTCCTAATAGAGCGATGACCACAGGTAGCGCAGAACCTGCGAAACCGACAGAGACCCCCATGGTGATACCCGCAAGGAAGGGGATGAGCATGATTAAGGGTAACGTCGGGACTCCCAGTTGCTGCATCTCTTGTGTCATCAAGCGTACGATGGGAATACCATCGATCGATACATCTATGAATGCTCCATAGATCCTGACCATAAGAATGATCAACATCATCTTATAGAGATTCTTTGCTGTGATGAGCTGCCACCATCCATCAAGGGATAATGGTTTTCTGACTTGAAGAGTGGTGACTGAAATGATCAATCCAATGACCATAGGTAGGTACTGATTTGCCTCTGGTATCGCGGGGAAGAAGAGTTGTATCAGGATATAGGAGATCACTACGGTTAATATAGGTATGAAGGGACGGATATTGATCGGCGCACGCCTTAGGGGATCTCCCACCTGATTTTTATCGATCTTTGAAAGATAGAAGAAATATCCTATGAAGATAGCGGAAATACTCAAAGGGATACCGAGAAAGAATATTTGCCATAAAGCAATACCTGCGACATCACAAGCAATGATGATCCCTGGATATAGGGGCCATGCATATTCCCAAACATGACGATACCAGTAGTTGATACGAGTCTTCACATTTGGATCTATTCCTGGAATATCATCAAAATGATCTAGGAGAGGAGCTGAGAAGAGTGCCCCTCCGGGCATGGGAAGTAACCCTATCATAGCTGGCAGTACGGCGATCGATGATCTTGCAGAGAAGGATCCTCTGATAGTTGCAACAAGTTCCTCGATGACACCAGTCTGTTTCATCAGCATAGAGAGGATGATAACTAAGCCTACCAGAAGCATCAGGCCTCCGGTATTGAAGTTCCATACACGTTGATAGGCCGTCATGAGAATCTCTTTGAATGATAAGCCGATCCACAGAGCAAAAGCCAATGAACCAGAGATAAGAGATACTGGCAGGTTCTTTGCTACTCTATTCACTAGGATGATGACCAAAAGGGATACGATAAGTTTTATGATTACAGGTATGAACATGACCTATTGTGAAGGGTTTCTTAAGAAAGTGTCAAGGGATTGTCCTTTAGTAACTTTTTTTCTTGAAATGGATAGGCCAACAAGATACCATGACATATGAATCAAGATATTCCCCAACAGGGTATTAAACTCATTGAACTAAAAAAAGAATTTGTGAGAAAGAGTCTTCATGTGTTAATAGCATTTCTCCCCTTCTTTGTTCTTGATGCACCATGGGTTGCGATCTCTCTGCTAGGGGCTGGTTCCCTTATCTATGGGATCAGTGAGTTCATCCGACTATCACATCTATATGATTCGAAAAGACTTGCTAGACTATTCAAACCTATCATGATCATAACCGAGTATGTTGCACGAGGTAATGAAAAGAACTCATTTGTGAAATCACCGGTCACCATGGCTGCTGGAGCTATCCTTGCTATTCTTTTCTACCCCTTTGGTGCTATGAAGATGGGTATCTTAGCTCTTGCCTTTGGAGATACTGCAGCAGCTCTCCTCGGAAGGTCTTATCCGATTCGGCAACTTCCTTTCGTGAAGAATAAATCATTAGGTGGAGTGATAGGATGTTTTTCTGCAACATTCATCACCGCATATATCATCTTTGGTGATCTTGGGAAGGCTTTGCTCATTGCTAGTGTGACGACTTTTATCGAAGCGCTACCCTTTAGTGATTATGATAATCTTATGATCCCAATAATTGTCGGATATACGGCATCATTACTACTATGATCAAGACCATAGATGTAAAGCATAGAACTCTCTAATAAGAAAGACACTTCCTAGAATGATAAGCATGGAAGCAATGCCTAGTAGTATGATCGAAGTCAAATAGAAGAACATCACATTACCGGCTAGGAATAAAGCTACTCCTAAAGCGATAAATAAGAATGTCTTCGTATTGTTACGGATTGATGCAATGATGTAATTCAGTATAGAGAAGATACCGAGTAGGCCGATGATGATCTTAATTGAGAGCAGGTCTGAATAGTTCTGCAGAGAATCAAGATGATATGGGACAGGAACCAGATAGATGATGGTCAGAGTGACACAGATAGCTATCAGGATGAAAAAATTCTGTTTGAGATAGGAGATCCCATTATGAAAGAGTCCTGAACAAAATATAAGTGCAAAACTTAGGAGCCATAAGCCATAGAATACTTTCTGGATAGTTATCACTTGAATAGAGGAGAACTCCCTAGGTAGGTAAAGGAATATTCGTAGATTCAGAAAAAGGATCAGAGAGGCTGCTATGGTGATAAAAGAGACTTCAGGGTAGGTAGCTTTACCAAACACCTTGAAGAAGATGATACTGAAGATGAGAAGAAGGAGTGAATGGATAGCGATCGGGATGTATCCGGTGCCCTCAGGTAGAGATAGTAATTGAGTAATAGATAGGTCTGAAGAGATCCCTAAGGATATAGCGAATGCAAGTATTCCACAGGCGATACCTATCTGTAGAATCAGGAAGATGATCTTAAATGCTCTATTCATGGATCCTATTATATCCTATCTTTCTTCGTTACGGGAATATGGGCATGAACTCTATAACCACTAGCAGCAGCTCCGACTCCACAGATCAGCGTATCAATCACAGCCGCAACCCCCTGGAGTAGAGGATGAAGAAGCAGAATGAAGAAGAATGTCGATTCTTGATAGATATCAAGGCCAAGAACTGCGATCGTACCCAATGTGATACTTAAGACCTCAAGACCTGGGAACGCATAAGATACCATAGAGAATACTCCACAACTTATGAGGATCTTCAATGTCATAGAGACCAAAGTCGTATCACCCATTCTCGAAGAGAGCATGGTGATCAATACAAAAGAGCTAACAAAGGCACTCCCACCTCTTCCTATCAGAGACAATACGGGAATTGATAATGCATTGATTCGCTTTGCAATACCTAGATTGGCACGATTATGTTGTAAGACTACAGGAAGAGCATAGGTTGATGTTCCTGAGAAGAAAGCATGAAATAATGGAGAGAGTAGTCCTGATAATAGAAAGTAAGGATGTCGTTCCTTAGTGAATATGACAATAAGTAAAGGAAATATGAGAAAGATCACGATCACTGTTGCTAAAAAGAAATAGATAAGAAAAGAGGTGATGATCGAGAACGATGATATTCGTAATAAGGTGACGATGAAGACACCTGTGATGAAAGAGAGTCCGATATTCATAAGATGACTGATCAGATGTAGGAGTTTGAGTGAGACTTCAGAGAAGGAGTTGATCACTGAATAGGCTGGACGTAGCACCTCTTTAGTTGGGGTGATCCCATATCCTAGTAAGAAACTCATACCGACTATAGGCATAAGAAGACCGAATGAGAAGAAGAATGGCTTGAAGTTATTACCTGAGAAAGCTAACAAGATCGAATCATAAGGGCGCGATAGTACTGAGTTCCCATCAATGATCTGCAGGTTTGCTTTGATGAACGAATCCACATCAACAAGCGGCATGAGAGAAGAGAAGAAACCACTTGAGAGGATGAGTAGAAGCAATGTGATACTTGCCCAAAGGAGGGTATAGAATAGGGTCTTATAGGTGAGTTTTTGAAGATTGAGAGAGGCAATACCAGCGGTAGAGATAAAGAATATCATCCCATAGAGGATATAGGGGACAAGATTCACTAGTAGTGATGATATGTAGATAAAGAGTTGTTCTAAGGCCGGACTACCTAGTAAAAAGAATGCTACAGTCAAACCAACTAGTATAGATAAGAGGTTCAAAATCCATTTCTTCATAAGGTACAGATTACTTCATGAGGTGACATAAGTCAATCAATTGTGGTAGAGTTGGTGTGGAGTAGAATATGAAGATTGCATTAGTACAAATCGATACGATCATTGCTGATTTCATCGGTAATAGAGAACGAATATTAGAGAAGACTTTAGAGGCTAGAGCACAAGGTGCTGAACTAGTGGTTTTCCCCGAATTGGTTGTATGTGGATACCCACCCCTGGACTTACTGACCTATCCAGCATTCATAAGAAAGAACAAAGAGACCATTACCTGGTTAGGTGAGAACATCCCCGATGATATCGCAATAGCGGTAGGATTCGTTGATGAGAACACTTCAGGTAAGGGCAAATCTTTTTATAATGATCTTGCGGTTATCTACCAGAAGAAGATCATCCATAAACAGGCAAAAACACTCCTACCTACCTATGATGTATTTGATGAGGACCGATATTTCGAACCAGCTGAAAAAAGAATAGTACTCTCTTTTAAAGGTTATAAGATCGGTTTCGCTATATGTGAAGATATCTGGGCAGAGAATGTAGGTGATTCAAACCTTATATATCATAGTGACCCAGTGAAAGAGTTATGTCGTGATGGTGCGCAGATAATCATCGCACCATCAGCATCTCCCTTTTATAGTGGAAAGACTGAGATAAGAAGATCTCTAGTCAAACAGATAAGTAAAGACAACAACTGTATCACGGCATATGTGAATGCTGTAGGAGCGAATGATTCTCTTGTCTTTGATGGGAATTCTATCGTTTCTGATACACAAGGTCGAATCGTATGCCATGGTTCAGGGTTCAAAGAAGATCTTATCGTCTTTGAGACTGAGGCTTTACCTGAGATGGCTGAAGTTGATATGGGTGAGATAGAAGATACCTATGAGAATCTATACCAGGCTCTCGTTCTTGGCGTCCGTGGTTATATGAAGAAGACAGGCTTCTCTACTGCCAATCTTGGATTGTCAGGAGGGATCGATTCAGCTCTTATCGCTGTGATAGCTGCAGAAGCTCTTGGTCCTGATAATGTCCATACCTATGCGCTGCCTAGTC
>CAZLZY010000188.1:4328-5304 GCA_964564075.1 uncultured Spirochaetales bacterium | reverse complement strand
AGGGTTCTGGCAGCTCTCCCTAGTCGAGAGACGGGCACTGTTTAATAAGCTCGTCATGGTCGACTACCTCCCACAGGAGATACTACCCGGTGAGCTCATTGCCGGTGGCCGTTTCAATATCCACACCTCCTCTTGTATGACGAAGGCACAGCAACGAGACCAGGATAAGAGAGTCCTCGGAAAGAGGGGTCTCCGTCTTGCGACCTTCAGTTTCAACCATCATGGCTACGGGAACTGTGGCCCCACAAGTGGGCACATCATCCCCGACTATGCCACGATCCTGAGTCAGGGGTTCAAAGTGACCTATGAAGAGACCCAGAAGCATCTTGAACGGTTAGAGGACTCCGAGAAGAACGGACCTATGGGTAATCAACTCAAAGCGATGCTGCTTGCCTGTGAGATGGCACGGGACCTTGCGAAGAGATATGCTAGGGAGCTAGAAGAGCTCGCCAAAGATGAGAAGGACTTAGCACGAAGAACCGAACTGAGCACTATGGCAGAGAACCTCGGGAGAGTCCCCTGGGAGGGGGCTAAGAACTTCTGGGAAGCTATCCAATCTCTCTGGTTGACTCATATGCTCGTCATGAGTGATGAGAACTACCCAGGTCCTGGAGTATCCTTCGGGAGAATGGATCAATACCTGCTTCCCTACTGGGAAGTATCAAAGAAAGAGGGCATGAGTCGAGAATTCGCTAAAGAGCTCCTACACTGCTTCTGGATCCATGCGAATACTGCGTATGACTCCATGATAAAAGTAGGGAACCAGGGAATAACCGCTGGTTTTGGACAACTACTATCCCTTTCGGGTATGAATGCCCAAGGAGAAGACAGCTCGAACGAACTTACCTATTTGATCTTAGAGGTCATTGCTGAGAGCTCCCCGATCCTCGAACCAAAACCCAATGTACGACTACATCGTAACACTCCTGATCTCCTTCTTGATCGTGTCGTAGACATGATAGCAACGAGCCAGGGG
>CAZLZY010000188.1:0-4318 GCA_964564075.1 uncultured Spirochaetales bacterium | reverse complement strand
GGGGCCCCCTTTCTCCTGAACTTCGATGAACGCTCTCAAGCCGGGATGCTCGAAGAGGCCCGCCGTGGTGGGGTCGAACAGTATATAAATGTTGATACCGTCGCAGATTATGCATCGGTCGGATGCCTTGAGAACACCATGGCAGGTAATGACCGTTCAGGGACGGTTGATTGTAATCTCAACCTCCTAAAAGCTGTAGAGATGGTATTCACCCAAGGCAGGGATATGCACCCCGTCATCGACCAGATAACAGGTAAGGAAGAGCCGATCACACAGCTCGGACCTCGTACTCCTGATCCTAGAGGTTTCTCCTCCTTCAGCGAGTTCTATGATGCCTTTAGCATCCACGTTACCCACTGTGTAGAGAGAATGGTAGCACAATATGAACGAGGAGAGAGTCTCAGAGCTCAATACCACCCCACTCCCTATCTCTCGACCTTGATAAAGGGTTGTATCGATAAGGGACGTGACATCACCCAAGGTGGTGCCCAACTGAACTTCGTCACCATAGAGGTCATAGCCTTCGCTACTGCCATAGATTCTCTTCTTGCAGTCAAATACCTCATCTTCGATAATCAATTGTGCACGACAGCTGAACTCCTGCAGGCTCTCCAAGATAATTGGGAGGGGCATGAGGTCCTACAGGCCCATGCAAAGCATCGTGCACCTAAATATGGACAGGATGACGGGCAGGCGGACAAGTTCGCCCTACAGGTCATGAAGCTCTGGACCGATGAGTGTTGGAAATATAAGACGGTATCGACCGGTAGACAGTTCAGACCGGGAATGCTCTCCTGGAACTATTGGATCGGCGATGGCTTCATCCTCGCAGCAAGTGCAGATGGAAGACCAAAAGGACAGTTCCTCTCCAATGCGATCTGTCCCTCCAATGGAGCTGATACCAAAGGTCCTACGGCAAATGCGAACTCTGTCGGTACGGTGCTTGGGGGGAAGCAAGAGGGTGCCGGCTGGGAGGGTTATGTGAATCTACTCCCCAATGGGGCAAGTCATACGATCAGCTTCAACCCCTCCATGATCAAGAAGCCTGAGAACAAGGAGAAGTTCAAGGCATTTCTGCGAGGCTATATAGAGAATGGGGGAACTGCCCTTCAGATAAACATGCTCGATGCAGAACTCCTGCGGGATGCACAGAAGAATCCTGAGGACTATAAGAATCTTCTCGTCAGGGTAACCGGCTACAATGCCTATTTCACCGCGATCGGACGAGAACTCCAAGATGAGATCATCTCTCGTCTATCTCACGAGGCGGTCTGAAGCTATGCAGGAAGGATATACGACCGGACACATTCTCGAGATACAGAGAATGAGTACCGAAGATGGACCGGGACTACGGACCACCCTATTTCTCAAGGGTTGTCCCCTCCACTGTCCCTGGTGTCATAACCCAGAGAGTATCTCCTCTCTGAAGCAACTCCAGTGGTTCTCTGTGAAGTGTATCGGGTGTCATACCTGTATCAAGAGTTGTCCCGACCAGGCACTCTCAGTAGGAGCCCAGGGAGAGATCATGATCGATAGAGGACTCTGTACGAGTTGTGGTATCTGTGCAGAGAGTTGCCCCACACAGGCGATGAGTCTCATCGGCTACTATGAGGATTCTCTGAGTATCACAGAAGAGCTCCTAAAAGATCGGGCCTATTTCACGGGAGCTACCGAAGGTGGAGTGACCATAAGCGGAGGAGAGGCTCTCCTGCAGGCACCCTTCGTTGCTGAGGTCTTCTCCTCCCTACAGGCACAAGGGATCTCTACGGCCCTCGACACCTGTGGGGTCTGTAGCAGCGAGGCTCTCAAGATCGGGATAGAGGCTGCAGATATCATCCTCTTCGACCTGAAACTCTCAGATCCTATAACTCATGCAAAGCTGGTAGGAGGTGAGCTCACGGTCATCCTCACACGTCTGAGGCAGGTGCTAGAGAGAGGCAAGAGAGTCTGGATACGGACCCCGATCATTCCAGGATTCACCGATAGTGATGAGAATATTAGAGGGCTCGCACTGATCCTCTCTGATCTCATAGGACAGTATGGAGAGCAGGCCATTGAGCGATGGGAGTTATGTGCCTTCAATGACCTGTGTGCTGATAAATACAAGAGGCTCGGTATCCCCTGGCTCCTTGCAGAAAGCCCCCTCATGAGTGAGGAGAGGATGGAGAACCTTGTCTCAGTCGCAACTGAAGCGGGCATCTCAACCCATATCGTCAGTTGGACTGGTATGACAAAGAAAGGAGAAGAGAACCATGAAGCAGATGTATGATCAATTCAAGAGTGCTGATCTGAGCTATTTCGAACCAGATGGTAAGGTTGGCCTCCTTGCTACGGTTGACCCAAAAGGGCTTCCCCATATCACCCTCATCACTGCCATGCAGGCAAGCGATACGAAACACCTGATCTTTGGACAGTTCTGTGAAGGAAACGGAAAAGAACATGCTAAAGCTCAGAAGAAGACCGGCTTCCTGCTTATGACCCTGAACAAGGAATTGTGGAGAGGTACCGCTTTATGGGATCATAGCGCTCGGACCGGTGCAGAATCGGAGATGTTCAACCAGAAACCCATGTGGCGTTATAACTCCTATTTTAGTATTCATACCGTGCATTATCTGAATCTGATCTCTACCACGAGAAAAGAACGACTCCCCATGGGAAAGATCATCTTAGGAGTCATAAAAAGCTACCTCTACCCTACAAGAAGCTCATCACAGGAGGTGATGAATCGGTGGACGCAGAGACTCATCTCTAAAGTCGGAGTATTGAAGTTCCTCAGCTATATCGACAGCGAGGGGTACCCCAATCTGATCCCAGTACTATCTGCACGTGCAGTAGCAACTGATCGAGTCTTGATTCCTGCTACCGAATATGCTCAAGAGTTGAAAGAGGTCCCAGAGGGTCCTGTTGCTCTCTATACCATGGACCTGAGCATGGAGACAGTCCTCGTTCGAGGAAGGTTCTCCCCAGTCTCTCGTCATGGACTCATCAGAGCTGCAGTGCTTACCGTAGACCATGTCTACAACTCTATGCCACCGGCAGCTGGGACGATCTACCCAAGAAAAAAGCTCGAGAAGATCACTAACTTCTCCTAGACTCTCGTAGTTGATACGTCGCCCTTGAGGTTGTAGAGGAGTTCCCTACCATGGATATAGCTAACACCTGATAAGGGCTTCATTGAAGCATTCGGGCTCTTCTTACTGGTTTAAACAGAAAACCCGAGTATCTCATCTGCGAACTCTGGGTAGAGTGCTCGAATACAATCAGGGCAGATCGTATGCGTCTTCAGCTGTCCGATGAAGGAGCCAAACTCATCAGAGACCTCGATGAAATGTTCTCCTGATCTGATCTTCGTACAGTTCGAGCAGACAGCGACTATGGAGGAGGAGACCTTCGTAGAGGAGACTGCTTCACGTATTTCTTGGAGAAGGACCTCTCTTGGCGTACTGTCTGTGATATTCTTCCCAAGATCAAGCACGATCCCCCTGATACGTTCAGGGTTCCCCTTAGGATCATAAGTCAAGGTGATACCCCGATCCATATACCAGTGGTAGGAACCATCTTTAGCACGAATCCGGTAATCAACCTGATAGATCGTAGAAGCACCACTGAGCAGGTCTCTCATAGCATCCAGGGTTCTCTCATAATCACCGGGATGGAGAAGCTCCGTATAGGCTTCAAACCCCTTTCCCTCATAATCTGCAGGGTCATAGCCCAACATCTCCACCTTCTTTGGACTAATGGTGACGAGGTTGGAAGACCTATCCCATTCCCACCAAGGGAAGGGAGAATCTTCAAAGAACAGTTTCATGCTTGTTTCCATTATATTCTCCATTATCATTGATCATCTGTATTCATTCAAAGTCACAGCTCATACCACTTTTCTTATCAATGAGTCTGAATTCTCTTCAAAGCGGTGAAGCTAGCTTGTGAAGAGAGCCTCATATGTTCACCGGTCATACCTTCTACCAGGAGTCTTTCATCTTCTATGGTTATAGCACTGACACCTGCATCAAGGCTATTGTTCTCATAGGGAACGAATACTGTTGCATAGTTAAGGGTTATTGAGGTGTTTGGTTCTAATGCTAAATGTGTCGGATGACCTAATAGGATCGGATTATCTATTGCCTCTTGTAATCCATTGGCAAACAACCCTACTGAGTTCTCTGTTCCCAGACAGAAGGAGTTGTCTGTTCCCCCCTCATAGGCGGCCCAAGGTTGGAAGGCTCTTCCTCCATAGTTCATCCAGTAGTTATAGAAGTAGAGGGGCATCTCCCCCTCTTCAAGGTATGAGGGTCCGGTGAAGTAGGTAAGATAGATC
>CAZLZY010000187.1:0-5306 GCA_964564075.1 uncultured Spirochaetales bacterium | reverse complement strand
GATCCCTTCATCGTAAGTGGTGAGAGTGGTGCTGTTACATTGGGAGCTATGGTAGCTATTCTAAATGAACAGGGTGTTGATGAACTCAGAGATTTCCTTAAGATAGATGAGAACAGTCAGGTTCTCTTCATCAATACAGAGGGGAATACTGACCCTATACAATTTAGACAGATCATCTGGGAAGGAAGCAATCCTGTACCAAAAGAATATTGGACTGATCAGGATTAATACGATATTCATTGACATGACATAGAAAAACCGGCAGATGCCGGTTTTTCTTTATATATGGTGAAAGATCTATTCGATGATCAGTACTGCCTTGATTCGTCTTACTCCAGCTGAAGAAGACTGCTCTTTCTTGATCTTGAAACGTCCCATCGTACCGGTTCTCTCAACATGTGGCCCACCACAGACCTCTTTTGAGAAATCACCGATAGTGTAGACCTTGACCTGTTCACCATATTTACTGTCAAAGAAGGCAAGTGCACCTGCATCCTTAGCCTCTTCTAGAGTCATGATCTCCATAGTCACAGGAAGATCTCTTGCGATCTGTTCATTGATCACTTTCTCGATCTCATCAAGCTGTTCTCTCGTGACCTTCTCAGGGTGGATGAAATCGAATCTCAGTCGTTCAGCCGTGATATTACTACCCTTCTGTTGTACATGGTCACCAAGAAGGTTCCTCAATGCCTTATGAAGCATATGAGTTGCGGTATGTAATGAAGTAGTCATCTCAGAGTGGTCTGCAAGACCACCTTTGAAGTTCTTCTCTGCTCCAGCACGAGAAGCCTCCTGATGTTTCTCAAAAGCTTTATCGAAGCCGGCTATATCAACGGTGAAATCATGTTCTGCAGCAAGCTCCTCGGTCAGTTCGATCGGGAACCCATAGGTATCATAGAGTTTGAATGCGATCCTTCCAGGGATGATCCGATTCTTACCTTTGAGGAGGTTCGGTAGGATCTTCTGAAACTCATGCTCTCCCTTCTGAAGAGTAGATGAGAATCTCTCCTCTTCCTGAGTCAGCTCCTTACTAATAGAATCGAATTGAGTCAAGAGGATAGGATATGCATCCTGATATACCTCAAGGACATATTCTACGAGAGATGCTAAGAAAGCTCCTTCGATACCGACCTTTCTCCCATGTCTGATAGCTCGTCTGATCAATCTTCTTAAGATATACCCCTGTCCTAGATTGGACGGAGTGATCGATCTCTCATCCCCTAAGAGGAATACAGAGGTCCTGATGTGATCTGCGATGATCCTGATCGACATATCTGTCGTGTCATCTTTACCATAGGTAGTACCTGAGAGGCTCTCGATAGCGCCGATAAGATGAGTGAAGATCTCAGTCTCATAGACTGATCCCTTGTTCTGTAACATAGCGATAGTACGTTCGATGCCCATACCTGTATCAACACAGGTCCTATCCATTGAGAGGAAGGTACCGTCTGCCTGTTTGTTGTACTGCATGAAGACATCATTCCAAATCTCGAAATATTTTCCACAGTGACATCCAGGAGCACAATCAGGACCACATACCGGTCTACCTGTATCGATGAACATCTCTGAATCAGGGCCACACGGGCCTGTCTCACCAGCTGGTCCCCACCAGTTATCTTCTCTCGGTAGGAAGAAGATCCTATCTTCAGGTATACCAAGGCTCTTCCAGAGCTCTGCAGACTCATTATCTCGAGGGACCTCATCATCACCGGCGAATACCGTGACGAAGAGTCTTTCCACATCGAAGCCCAACCACTGCGGGGAGGTCAAGAACTCATGACTCATTCTAATAGCATCTTCCTTGAAATAGTCTCCTAGAGACCAGTTACCAAGCATCTCGAAGAAGGTCAGGTGACTATCATCACCTACTGCTTCGATATCACCGGTACGGATACACTTCTGGTAATTTGTCAATCTATTCCCAGATGGATGAGGTTCGCCTAATAGATAGGGAACTAACGGGTGCATCCCGGCAGTAGTGAAGAGGACTGTAGGATCGTTCTCAGGGATCAGTGACTGTCCTGAGATCTGTGTATGATTCTTTGATACGAAGAAATCGATATATTTTTTACGTAACTCATGTGCTTTCATGGGATTGATACTATGCAAGGATAGCCGTATTGTCAACTATCCTCATGCATAACTAAGCTTTCGTGCCTCGATTTATCTCTTCATACGGTACTTGAATATAAGACCACCGAGAATAAGGAAGAAAGCAGCATACCCACAATTGACGAGAATGCCCGTAAGCGAATCGCTGATAGGATTCCCTGCCAGTATTGATCTTGAGGCCTCTACTGCATGTGCATAGGGAAGAAGATAGCCCACTCTCTTGAAGACCCCACCTATCATATCAAGATCCATCCATGCGCCACTGAACAACGATGCTATGACAAGAACGAACGCGCCTGCAGCAGATACCTGATTCTCAGTCAGGAGGACTCCAAGAACAAGACCCAACCCTATCGATACCAGCATCGCCGGTATGAATATGATCAGTGAGGTGAATATATATATCGAGAAAGGGAATCCTATGATCATCCCGGTGATATAACAGACTATGATCTGTGCGAAACCGATCGGTATATAGGGAAGTGTATAGGCTAGGACATAATCTTTAGGCTGTAAGGGAGAGGTCATCAACCGGGTCAGAAAGGATCTCTCTCGATCTTTGGCAAGCAACAGAGCCGAGAACATGGTGATGAATGCGAAACTGAAGATGATGATCCCTGGTGTCAGATTCACAGGTGAGAACGTATCATAGGAATCATCACTCATGATCGTCGAGAACAGGAATAGAAGTGATATCGGCATGAGCATCCCCAAGATGATGGTGATCGCATCCCTGTAGATCTCTTTGAAGGTACGAGAAGCAAGATATCTAAACCTCATGACTGGCCTCCTTACCTACTAATCTTAGATATACATCATCAAGAGTAGGCGCTTTCATATTCATGAAGGAGACTGGTACCTGATACTCATGTAGGAGAGAGATCATCTGAGTCATATCGATCGAACTCCCTTTGATGATAAGCGTATTCTCCTGCTCTGACACCGCTTGGGGGATGGCAGAGATAAACGCATCGGGGAATGGACCTCCCCGTATCAAGAGTTCCTCCTTGTCTTTAATTCTACTCTTCAGCTCCTCTGAGGTCCCACAGGAAACGATCTTTCCCTTGTTCATCACGGCGATCCTATCTGAGAGGATATCAGCCTCCTCAAGATAATGGGTCGTCAATATGATCGTCTTATCTCCCTTCAAGCTAGTGATCAGTTTCCACAGTTCTCTTCGTGCTTCAGGGTCTAATCCTAGGGTCGGTTCATCTAAGAACAGGACCTCGGGATCGGTGATAAGAGCCATCGCGATACTCAACCGTCGCATAAGGCCCCCTGAAAGATTCTTCGCTGTAGTACGTGCCCTATGATCGAGTTCCATCATCTCCATATATTCGGTACATCTTCTTTCTATTATCTCAGAGGAAAGTCCATAGACACCACCGATAAGTCTCAGGTTCTCTTTAACACTCAGATGTAGTGCGACAGCAGTCTCCTGCGGGGATACATTAGAACACTTACGTACAATATCACGATCAGTAACCACATCATGTCCAAGAAGAGTGGCCCTACCTTCACTTGGACTCATCAATGTCGATAGCATCTTGATAGTCGTCGTCTTCCCTGCACCATTCGGTCCGAGCAGAGAGAAGAGCTCCCCTTTCCTGATCTGAAGATCTAGATGATCGACAGCAGTAAGCTCTGAGAACCTCTTCGTCAATCCTTTTGCCTCTATAGCATATTCAATCATCATTCCCTCCACATCTCTTCGTGCATCAACGTACCAGCGACCTGTACGGTCCCCTCTTCAAAAGCTACTGGATCATCACTGATGAGCTGTATCATCCATGCTTCATCCTGGATCGGATCATAATAGGGCGGTTTGAGTCCATAGGGTGCGCAGGAGAGGAATCCATGGCGTGGATAGTAACTTGGATGTCCTAAGACGAATACCGCTACAACACCTCTTGCCTTCAAGAGAGCTAACCCCTCTCCTATAAGAGCCTCTCCCACTCCCTGTCTCTGATGCTCAGGTACTACTGCCAATGGAGCTAGGAGCATAAGTGACGGATCACCGACTGCGAGAGAACACCTAGTAAACAGGATGTGGCCAACAGCTCTATTATCCTCATAGGCAACAAGAGAGAGCCATGCTCCGGCACTCTCATCATGCATGAGTGCATCGGTGAGTGCAACCTCACTATCCTCTCCAAAAGCCTCTCTCTCTACACGCAGGATCTCCGATAACTCTTCTAGTCCGCGCTCTCTTATGACTACCATACCGTCTCCTTCCTACACATCTGGTATGCTCTCTAGTGTGAGGTATAACGATTCTCCTGTACAGGTCTTTATGTAAAAACTCATTGTACAGAATCAGTTACGTAAGTTATAACGCGAACACTTTGACTACGAAAAGGTGGAGAACCCTCCCCGTTATGCGATCGTAGATACGATCCTCTTAGAGAGAGAATCAACAAGAAGACTCAAGAGAAACAGGTCGGTATGCAACGCATACCGACCTGTGATTGGGATAACTATATATCAAGGATTTAACACCTATTCATATGCTCTCTACTGGAATTTACCACCCCAGGTGAGATCTTCTCGTCTATTGGGTTGTCGAGCTACCGTGTATTCTCGCATTCGTGAGAATACATCCACACCGATCTGGTCATAGACGTGCAACAGATCAACTAAGACCCAGTTCTCACGGATCAGACCCTTCTCACATCGCCAGAAATCCAGTGACCTCATAAGGATCTCTTTTCCTACAGGGGGGATCCCAAGCCATCCACCTTCACTGATGGTGAGTCTCATACCCGACCAAGCGGTGACTCCGACAAAATCCCCATCTCCGAAGAAGTAGTTATTCACCTCATGGTTCATATCCCGGTTAGGCATACCTTTCAAGAAGGGGATCTGGTGCCAGTTTCTGAAGCCAGAGATCCTCCTGTTCATACCGATCCCTGCAGGACCATACCAGGTCATCTTTGGGTGCCAGAACTTATCGAGTCCCATCCCCTCAGGTCCGAACTCAGCATGACGTTGTAGCCCATCTACCATATCGATGATCAACTGCTCGCTAGCAGCAGAGGCCTCAGGATCTCTTTCAGGTAGGGATAAACCATTCTGTGATGCGGGTGCCGGTGCGACCCAGTTCACCCCAAGAGAGGGCATCAGGGGCCATGCATCTGCCTGCATCATCAGGTGTGGGATATCCCAGACTGCCTGCATCTCGACGATCTTATCAC
>CAZLZY010000186.1:0-5325 GCA_964564075.1 uncultured Spirochaetales bacterium | reverse complement strand
TCTACCGCATTGTGGAGCATGGACACAGAGGGTTGAGGGATACCCCACATAACGACCAAGAAACAGGTCGAACTGCTGAACGAATCTCGTTCCGATACCATTCGCTATCCAAGCATCAAAGACCCCATTGAGGAAGCTTCCGAACTGCTCGGGCCCGACGGAACGATCTGACACCACCCCATCATAGTATTCGACGACAGGGATGAACTGCATATATTCTGAATCGATCGAACAGAGAAAATCATAGACCTCATGAGGATGACTCCCATTATGGTGCTGGATGACTGTTAGGGTATTTACTGATACCCCAGCCTTCTTCATGTTCTCATACCCTTTCATCACGGCAGAGAAACTTCCTCTTCCATCAGGATACTTCCGGTAATGGTCGTGGATCGCCTCTGGACCATCAAGACTGACTCCGATGAGGAAATCATTATCTTTGAAGAACTGAGCCATCTCAGGGGTTACTAATGTCGCATTGGTCTGGAGGGAGTTTAAGATCTTCAAGCCCTTTCTCTCATATTTCTTTTGCAGAGCAACAGCCTTCTCGAAGAAGGGGATCCCTAACATAGTGGGTTCTCCCCCCTGCCAGGAGAAGGCTATCTCCTTTGCCTGAGGTGGTTGAGCTTCTATATAGGAACGGGTGAAGTTCTCAAGCAACTCATCAGTCATGATCTGAGAGGTCTCATAGGGATCGTTGACTAGCTGTGCCTTCTGCAAATAATAACAATACTCACAGTTAAGATTACAGATCGATCCGATAGGTTTCACGATAATATTGAAGGGGCTTGCTGAACATTTCACTTCTGATTACTCCTCATACGTCACTTATGAATAAGTTATATACCCATTGGGCCTCTTTTTCTATCCCTAGGTAAAAAAACTGATATGATGAGCTCATTCACAGGCCAAGGTTCTACCATCTCATGGGATTATCATGATTCTTAGAGGCTATCAAGAGATAGATCCTATCTATCATTTGCAATTGCAATCTCAGTCAATTACAATACTAATATGCAAAAGAAAATATTCATCTGGTTCGTACTGATCGTTGTTATTCCCAGTGGTCTGATCTACTTCATGCTCAGCCACTTCTTCATCAACTATTCTATAGACAAACAGATAACTACGAATAATCAGCTTATCGATGAGATGCGAAAGAATCTTGATACACAACTTCTGCATTACCAGCAACTCACCATGCAGTTCTACCTGAATGATGAGGCAATGAATGAGATCACCTCAGACACTCCTATCTTGGACTGTCATGCTATTGGGAATCAGTTGAGTAGTTTTGTGAATACCAACCGACTGATAGCCTCAGCATATCTTTTCTCAGAGAAAGGGAATCTATATAGTGGACATGGCCTACGTGATATAGGGGTGATCGGTTCCGATTACCGGGAACCATTAGACCTGCAGGAGGGACGGATACTCTGGACGAAGACCTATCCCATGCTCAGCAATTTCGGATTATTCGATAACTATTTCTTTGGGATCAGACATATCAGAAAGAATCAGGAACCTGTTGCAGCATTATATCTGGGATTCAACAGTATGTTCTTCAAGGACTTCTTTCAATATACCCCATTCATGGAGAATCAGGTCATATCCATATATGATCAGAGCGGGAATCTTATTTCCACCAACTATTCAGATACCGATCAGGAGATCTCTCCTGAACTGTTGGACAAGATACGCACGTCACCTCAAAGATATCTTACAGAATCTGTAGGTGATCAAGAGATGATCATACTCTCCTCTGAATCTCGAATCTCTGATTGGATCCTTACCCTCTCGATATCTCCAAAATCGATCTCAAAAGAGCTCTCCTTCATCCAGACGATATTCTATATAAGCTTAGCGCTCTATTTTCTTTTCTTCTTCTCTATCTCCTATCTGATCTCCAAGAAACTCGGGAATCCTTTGAGAAAACTTACCGAAGCGATCAATGAGGTCAGTGATGGTAATCTCGATATCACCGTAGAAGAGAATCATATAGAGGAGATACGACAGCTTAGTGTCAGTTTCAACTATATGACCCACAGGATCGGGAACCTGCTTGAAGAGGTCAAAGAGACTGAGAGAGCCAAGAGAAAAGCCTACCTACAGACATTACAGTTACAGCTGACACCACACTTTCTCTATAACACGCTCAATACGATACGATGGATGGCCCAGATCAATGGGCAGGATAATATCACATCCACGACAAAAGCACTGATCACCTATCTGAAGAGCCTCACAGACATCGAGAGTGAGTTCATCGAGTTATCTGCAGAATTATCCCTAATAGGGGCCTATGCTACCATACAGCGATATCGCTATAAGGACTTCACCATCAAAGAAGAGATACCAGAGGATGTAGAGCATCTATCTATCCATAAGTTGATGATCCTGAATATCGTAGAGAATAGTATCATCCATGGCTTCAGCGATAAGAGTGAACCTGGAGTCATCACTATCTCAGCACATAAAGAGGATGAGGAACTCACTATCACTATCTCAGATAATGGAGTGGGGATAGAACCTGACACATTAGAAGAGATCCGCTCGGCACTTGCAAACCAGTCGATCATCACGAGTGAGGTAATCAATCAATATGCCGGTCATATTGGGTTACTGAATATTCAGGGGAGACTTCATCTCTATCATGGGAAGGACTACTCTATAACCATAGAATCAGAATTAGATGAAGGATGTACTATCACGATCAGGCAACCTGTCATGAAAGAAAAGACCTGATGAAAATCAGGAGAACTCACGATCGACCTGGTAGATAGCTAGGATGTTCTCCAGTGGAGTCCCTGCTTGTATATTGTGACAGGAGGAACAGATATACCGATGATATCGGTTCAGTACTCGAATATCTTCTGCTACTTCAGCAATTACCTCATCCACCGTCCCAAAAGGGAGAGTATATTGGTTCTCGATCGCCCCATGGAAGACTACAGAGGCTCCTAACTCTTCGATCAGATGTTCTCGCTCCATACCCGGACAGTTATGCTGTATAGGGTTGATCACATCAACACCCATCTCGACCATGGTCTTCAGGACAGGGAAAGCAGCTCCATCACGATGATAGAAGGCATAGGCCCCTTTCTCATGAATAAGATCGATGAGCCTACTATAGTGAGGTTTGAACATCTCTTCCCATTTATCATAGGCTATCAACATGCGATCCTGCATCCCCATATCATCTGAAAGATAGACGATATCGATCATATCTCCGCAAGTCTCAAAGGCTCGTTCGATATAGGATAACTGGATCTCCACGATCTTCTCTATGATATATGTTGCTATCTCTTCATTGATATAGAGATCCATCATAGCCTCGTCCATGGGTCGTAGTTTGCAATAGACCTCGAAGATCGAGACGAAGGAGAGCATACAGACCCATTTTTGGGATAGAGATGAACAGGTAAGCTTCAAAGCCTCATAATCAAATAGCTCAGGATTCGGCCAATCATAATCGATGACCTGCTCGAGCCTCTCTATAGCTGCAAGAGGATAGTAGCTTGTCTCCTCATAGGAGCCGCCACCTTCCTGCTTGATGACCGTAGTCTTATCTCCCCAAGGGGAAGATCTATGAGGATATGAGGCCTCTACCATAACGATCTTATCGATCTGAAGAGCCTCCCAGACCTCTGTCTCTTCTTCAGTCTTAAAGTGCTTCATCAATTGGTCTCTGACTTCTGGGGTGTACCAGATATCGAAAGGAACCCGGTCAGGTCTCCTCCCTTGTAGGACTGCGAGAATCCGTTCTCTTGAATTCATGACGTTAATATCTCCCCCTGATCGGTAGTGCCTCATAGACTGCAAGCACATTCTCACACGATGAATTGTCTTGGAGCATATGTGTTGGAGAGAAGAGATAGCCTCCACCCGGCATCATCACTGATAACAGATCTTGCAACTCTTGCATAACCTCTTCTGTTGTCCCATCAACGACCTTCCCAGCGGTAGAGAAACCACCATGGAAAGCCAGATCTTTCCCGTAGGTACTCTTCAGATATGAAGGTGCCATATCTTTGGCTTCCGGTTGTAGCGTATCGACAGCCGAGATACCCATATCGATAAAATCATCGAAGGCCCAAGAGGAGGAACCACAGCTGTGGATCATCACAGGGATGTCGTATGATGCAGCGAGATCGATGAACATCTGATGTTTAGGTCTTAGGAGGGTCCTATAGGTATCAAGTGAGATAAGAGGTCCAGATTGGGCTCCGAGATCTTCTCCGATCCACATATAGTCGATAGCCCCTTTAGCTCTCTCGAGGGCTCGTCTCGTGACCTCAAGTTGTACCTCGAGTCTCCTTTCAACTAATCGCAACCAGCTCTCATTGCCCATAGCCATCGCTAGATAGACCTCTGCCATACCGCAAAGCATCCCGGTAGTGTTCATAATATCAGCAAGACCTGGATTTCCGACACAGATCGCCTTATCCTTCCAGCCTAAGAGCTGAGTATCAATAGAGGAGTAATCATAATCATCAGGGTTTGGCATCTTCCAAGATTCAATAAGCTCTGCATCCAGAGATGCTAAAGGGAAATCACAATAATCCCAATACCCACCACTCTCATGAGCTATCCATCGTTTAGTGATTCCCCAGGCAGGATCGATATCTCTCATCTTTCGAGGAGCATGAAGAACCCGCCCGGTATAGGGGATAGAGATCTCTCTCATATCAACACCGAGTCTTTCTAATAGGCTCTCATCATCATGAGAAGCTATACCAAAGTGACTTTTAAGTTGTTCATCGATCCCACTGTTTGCCATATAGTTAATAGGTATCCGATCTGGCTCCTGATGACCAAGAGCAGCTAACACCCGTTCTTTAGAACTCATACTTCTCATACGTTCAGCTCCTTCGAGCTATCAGTTCATAAGAACCGGAAGCTACTTCATATAGTTTCACATGTGACCTTCCTCTCCAGGGTGCAGAGGCTAGTCTCTCCTGAACGCTGTCATCTACAGGCTCTATCCTATAACCATCAGGAAGGTGTATCTCCCCTATCGTCCCAGGGGGGATCGTAATACTCAGCTTCAGAGTATGCTCTTCTCTTTTCCAGCTAAGCGACGCCTTACCATAGGCGGTAGTCACTGAAGCTTTAGCATATGAGATATCGCAAAAGAAGCCAGGATTCAATCCGATCCTTCTCCAACCTGCTTCAAGTGGAAGAATACCTGCAATATAGTGATAGAACCAGCTATCAACAGATCCGAGCATAATATGATTATGGGAGTTCATCCCTTCACACTCGATGAGTTCCCAACGCTCCCAGAGAGTCGTAGCTCCATTTCTGATCATATAGACCCAGCCG
>CAZLZY010000185.1:0-5364 GCA_964564075.1 uncultured Spirochaetales bacterium | reverse complement strand
AACAATTCACCAAAGAGTTCTATGAGTCCTGAGAATCCGTCGGCTGCAGCATTTCCCAAACCTTCTCGATGTGCGGTCTTGGTGATAAGGGTGAATAGACCATACGGTTTACCAAAACCAAAATCTTCAATACCTATCTGGTCCTTTGTTAGCAGACCTCTTTCTAAAGATTCGCAGAGAAAAGAAGCAATCCCACCCATGGTAATAGTATCAATACCAAAATTGTTACACAGTTCATTTGCTTTGGCCACTGCTCTAGGATCCATAATATCAAGATTGGAACCAAGAACGCCCAGCGTCTCAAATTCAGGTCCTCCGAGTGTATCTGAAACAGTAAATTCACCTTCAGATTTCACACTCTTTCTACAGCCAATAACACAGGCATAGCAGGTCATACCTTTAGAGCCGATAACAGGCTCATAGGTTTTTCCATCAAGATTCTCATGCTGTTCATGAAAACCAGATGAGTAATTGTGTGTAGAGAGATTCCCTTTAAAAGCATTTGCTGAAAGAATGCCAGGAGTGCCCAGATCTTTCAAGACCTTCCCCACTCCCTCATCATTAACCCTATGAGAGGCTTTTCTTGCCAACCGTCTGATTTCATCAGTATCAGCAAAGCTTAAGACTTCGGTAGGCTCAGCTACGACCGCTCTAAGATTCTTACTGCCGAATACCGCCCCCATCCCGGTTCTTCCGAACATATTATGCAGATCACTCGAAAGACAAGCATATCGTACTAATCGTTCCCCGGCAGGACCACACTGCACGATGCTGATCTTCTTTTTTGCATACCGTTCAGAAAGTATTTCATGACATCTCATTATCGTTGTACCAGGCAGCTGTGCATCAGGGATTATCTCAACCTTCCTGTCATGTACATATACATAGCAGGGCTCTGGTGATCTTCCCGTTATGATCAGTGCATCAATACCGGATTTTTTTAAATAAGGACCGAAGTAACCTCCTGCCTGTGTATCTCCTACGGCCTGTGTTTCAGGAGAGAGTGCAGTCACACTGCATCTGCTCACCCCTGAGACTGCAGCCCCAGTTGCAGGGCCAGGGGCGATGGTTAGAACATTCTCAGGACTCAGAGGATCGGTATCAGCAGCTGTTTCCTTCAAAAGGAAATAGGTTCCAAAACCTCCTCCACCAAGATATTTTCGATAAAATGCTTCAGGATAGTGACGTTCTTTAACTATCCCTGTTGTCAGATCAACATGCACCATTACACCGTTTATCCCATGACTCATCATGAATTACCCTCCCAACATATCTGCAGAAGGTCTTTTAGATCATCTTGTGTACAGGAACGGATGTTTGTCTTATGACAGGGATCCAAAAAGGCCTTCTCTGCAATCTCATCAAGCTGATCCTCTCGGACTCCCGCAGCTTTCAGATTATCGGTGATGCCGATTCGTGCAACGAGAAGACGTATCTGTTCAATAGCTTGCTCAGCCGATTCTCTCTTGCTCAAATCAAAGGTATTAATCTTGAAAAAAGGTGCAATGAGCGCATAAGCAGCTTCAGCATCCGGTAGATTATACTTCATGACAGGAACAAGACAAATAGCATTTGCCAGACCGTGATGCAGAGAACATACTGCTGAGAGAGCATGAGACAACGAATGAGCTGCCCCTAGATCTTTTTGAAAAGCTATGGCTCCCATACTTGCAGCAAGCAGCATATTCCCACGGGCTGTAAGGTTCCCTGCTTCTTTTACTGCTGTTTCCAGATTTTCGATACACAATTCAATCCCTTTTACAGCAATCGCATCACAGAGGGGATGAAAAACTGGAGCTGTCAGGGACTCAATGCTGTGAGTCAAAGCATCCATACCTGTTGCCGCTGTAAGATGAGGTGGCAGACTCACCGTGAGTTCAGGGTCAAGAACTGCACGTACAGGAAGCATCATAGGATGACAGACCATAAATTTTCGATGCGTGTCTGTAGAGGTTATTACGGCACACTTGCCTACTTCAGATCCCGTGCCAGCAGTAGTAGGAACTGCAATGATAGGAGGAAGCGGACCGGTTATACGATTTCCACCTCCTTTTTGGGCATCATAATCACCTATATGCCCGCCATGAGCTGCCAGTACTGCAATCCCTTTCGCAGCATCAAGAGCACTGCCGCCTCCTATCCCAATGATGGAATCACATCTGTTAACTTGAAAAAGCTTTAAAGCCCCATCAAGATCGCGGTCATAGGGATTTGCATGAATCTGATCGTAAATACTATATGATACAGTAGCTTGTTCAAGTCTTGCAGTAAGTGCTGCAAAACTCTGAGTCTTAGGCATGAAAGTATCTGTTATGATAAGAGGCCGTGAAACAGACAACTCCTGTAATAATGAAGGTACTTCAGCTACAGCTCCCGGACCATACAGTATGGTTGTCGGGAAAGAAAATTGTGATAGTTCACCCATACTATTTTAATCCTTCTGTGCTCTGTATATACGGCAGCACTAAGTACTTGATCCAATTAGCAAAATCAAGTTGCCTCTTCCCAGCAGAAAGGATGTCGTCATCTATGGCAAGCTGCCATCTCAGATACGTACTTGAAGGATCTGCATCAAGCTGTTCCCATCTATTAATAAATTCCATAAAGTCTTTATGATCGTTAAAGAAGCCATGTTCGGTCAGCACTTCTTCCCGTACTACCGACAGCCTTGCCATCTCATGCAGGTTGTATTCAGGATGGTACTGAGTCCCCCAGAATGTACCTTTTTTATGTTTTACACAGAGGGCTTGAACTCCGGTGAAATCATTGACAGCCAGTACTGTACCACCCTCAGGAACATCAAAAACCATATCATAATGGCTCTCAAAGCCGTCAAACACTGGATTTTTCCCCTTCATCATAGGATGATCCAAACCTTCAGGAGTCAATCGGATCTTACGTCCGATACCCATCTCCCTTCCTTTTGGATTCGGTTCAACCGATCCACCTGCAGCTTTTGCTGCAATCTGGATGCCCCAGCAACTTCCGAAGCTTGGAATACCTACCTCATATGCAGTTTTAGCAAGTTCAATCTGCGATACAATAGAGGGTATATGTTCATGATTTATGTTAAGATCAGCTCCTGTCCAGATGATACCTGAATAGAGAATTAGATCTTCAGCACTAGGAAATTGGGCTTGTGCATCACTTGGATGAAACACCGTATATTCAGCCTCAGGCATATACGTTTTTAGCATTCTCGCATACAGTTGCCAAGCAAAGGACATGCCTGCTTTTTGTAGATTCTCTCTACTTTTCTTACTGTAACCGTCTATGATCAGTATGTTCATAAAATCCCCCTTTTCTGCCTGGTATGGATTGGATGTAAGGTTCAACCATTTTTTTTATTTTTTTTTGTGTATAGGTTAGTCACTGCAACCAATGATGTTGTAATAATTAGCAAAAATGAAATAGCATTGATTACCGGTGTTGAGCCATCTCTGACCTGCAGATAGAGATTTATCGGCAATGTCGCCTGTGATCCTACAAGAAAGACTGTAGTATTAAAATTCTCAAAAGACATGAGAAAGGCTACAGCGGCACCCCCGATGATAGAGGGGCGCAAATACTTCAAGGTTATATGCCATATAACTTCAAACCTGTTTGCCCCAAGATTATAGGCGGCCTCTTCTAAGGTCCTGTCAAATTTTCTTAACCTTGCAATCACAACAAGTGCCACAATAGTCGAGATAAACGAAAACTGGCCGAAAACCACAAGCCAGAAACCTGGCTGAAGGATTTTTGCATCTATAGAAAATAGATTCTCCAAGAACAGGCCAATGCTATTAGTAAACAGCAAAATTGATATACCAAGAATCACTCCAGGAATGATCAGAGGGGCAATCATAAGGAAATAAAGCAAATTTTTGAATCTAAAATCTTCCTGCTCAAAGAGAAAAGCTGCAAGAGTACCAAACAGTGTCGAGAGTACAGTAACAGCTGTAGCTACTTTTACCGAATTCATCAAGCTGCGCAAATTATTTGAATCATGAAATATACCTAGCTTCTCAGGTCCCTGCCCGAAAAACCAGTTAAGCGTAAAACCTTTCCAAGGAAGAGAGGGAAACATGGAATCATTGAAGGCAAGTACCATCGTGACTAACAGAGGTGCAAACAGAAAAAGAAAATAGATAAAAATAAATATATTGAATCCGTGTTTATAAGTTTTAGTACTAGATAATGTGCGTATCATTTTATTACATTCCTCCATTCCTGTTTGAACAGCTTAAGAGCAATAAAGATGATCAAAGAAGAAAGCAGTAGCAGTAGAAAACCAAAGGCAGCCCCCTGATTCCAATTAAAATATATAATCATCTGATTGTAGATCTGTTCAGTAAACCATATGGAGTTCTTACCGCCCATAAGATTCGGGGTAAGATAGCTTCCGAGGACTAGCATGAATACAATAATACATCCTGAAATAATTCCTGAGGTACAATAGGGTATGATGATCTTGAACCATATAGTGATCTTTTTAGCTCCGAGGTCATATGCAGCTTCGATGTATGAATCATCAAGGCTCTCCATAACCCCAAGCAGGGGTACGATCATGAAGACCATAGAGGTATAGACAAGGCCCATCACCATGGTCACATCATTATAGAGCATCTCTACCGGTTCTGCTAAGATTCCCATACTCACAAGAAAGTGATTTATTACCCCACTCTCTCTTAAGAGGATCATCCATCCATAAACACGTATGAGTTCACTGATCCAGAAGGGAACCAGAATCAGCACCATCAAGAAGCCGGAAACTTTAAAACTTGCTACTTTCGTTATATAAAAAGAGACAGGCAGTGCAATAACCAGAACAATGCTTGTTACCAGTATGGAAAATCCTGCAGTTCTGATAAAGGTACGCCAGTAAATTGGTTCACTAAAGAAAGCCATATAATTACTTAGAGTAAACCCTGAATCCCCGTAATAGTCATTTCCTATAAATGACATACGAAGTAATTCTATCTGTGGTAGTACAATAAGCAAAAATAACCATAAAAAGACTGGCAAAAAGAAAACATAGAACCCTAGCCGCCTTTTTTTTATTCCTATCTTATTATGTATCATCATATATGTGTAACTCCATTTTCCTGAAACAGACCGAAGCAAATGGGTCCCATCCTATGGTAATAGCATCACCCCTTTGAATATGGTCAAACTGCCTGTTTTGAGGAAGAGAAACGATAATATCTTGATCAGTAAGTTCGGGAACCACCAGAAGCCGGCTGTTCCCACCATCAAACAGTATAGCTTTAACAACACAGGGAATAATATTCATAGTTGTCTTTGTTGTAGAAGGATTAATAACTATAGCTTCAGGTCTAACGAACATTTCAAACTCGTCCCCTGAATCAAGATTATAGGTAC
>CAZLZY010000184.1:0-5402 GCA_964564075.1 uncultured Spirochaetales bacterium | reverse complement strand
TTCAAGGCCACTATTCACACAGATACTCTCGTATCCCTGTGTCCTCATGTTGATATCTAACATCTGTACGATATGATCTTCATCATCAACGATGAGCACACGTCTCTTACTGAGCTCTGCCATCCTTTATACCCCTAAATCAGCTATTCTTCACATAGGATCATGCGAATATCAAGATTGTACCACATATAAGGATATATGTGGTACACATTGAATTCTAGGAGAATCACCTGAATCTTTTTAGGCTAAAGTACCACTTGCGATATTTCTCTCACTCTCTGAGTCGAACAGTACATAGTTCTTCGCATCAAAGGTGATCTTCACCTTATGCCCCATCTCAAAATCTACTCCACCGAATACTACACAGGTGATCAGAAGCTTTCCGATCTCCAATTTCACGATAGTCTCCATCCCTGATGGGAGTGTAGAATAGATCACAGCATCAATAGGTCCATCTTCTGTGATCGCGATATCTTCGGGCCTAATACCGAGAAGTAGTTTCTTTCCCTTAGGAATAGTTATGCTTGAGGTAGTCGGGGTATAGAGAAGATTAATATCATCACTCGTAAGTTTTATCTCATCGAGATTCACCTGTTCTCCACTCATCTCTATAACGTTGAGATTAGGAGACCCAGCGAAATCAGCTACCATGGAGGTTGTGGGGTAATGATAGACATCAAGTGGTGGTTCATACTGCTGGAGTAGTCCCTCTCTGAGAAGACAGATCTTCGTTGAGAGTGTCATGGCTTCTAGCTGGTCATGAGTCACATATACGAAAGTAGATCCGGTCTCTACATGAAGTCTTTTAAGCTCTGTTCTCATCTCCATCCTGAGTTTCGCATCAAGGTTACTCAAGGGTTCATCCATGAAGAGGATCTTTGGACCTGTTGCTAGTGTCCTTGCAATAGCCACACGCTGTTGCTGTCCACCGGAGAGTTCGGAAGGATATCTTCCATGGAACTCTTCGATCCTGAGCATAGTGAGAAGCTCTTTCACACGAACGTCGATTCGTTCTTTACTCCATTTCATATTCTCTAGGCCGAATGATATGTTCTTGTATACCGTCATATGGGGCCAAAGAGCATAGTTCTGGAATAGGAATCCAACATTTCGTTTATCTGGTGATATATCGATTCCCGTCTCTGAAGAGAAGACACAGACATCATCGATGAATATCTCTCCCTCAGTAGGTGTTTCGAGTCCTGCGATCATTCTCAGAGTCGTGGTCTTACCGCAGCCTGAGGGTCCTAGCAGGGTAACGAACTCACCATCCCCGATCTCTATATTGAGATCATCAACAGCGACTGCTTTCCCAAATCGCTTAGTAACATGCTTTAATCGTATTTGCGGCATTTTAGTTCCCCCCTATTCCTTTATCGATAGATGCTCCAGTCACTCTGTTAACGATAACGTTACTTGCAACTACAAAGAGCACTATAAGCAGATTTATGGCATTTGCGTACTGGTTCCAACCCTTCTCATTATACTGAAACAGCATGGTTGTCAGTATTCTTGATGATGGTGTTACCAGTAAGATAAACAGTGACAACTCCCTCATACAGGAGATGAACGGTAGCAGATAGCCAGAGATGAAACTTGCTTTCTGGATCGGTATGATGATCTTGAGCATTCTCTTTGCCCATCCGATTCCTAGAATGGTCCCAGCCTCTTCGATCTCATTGCTGAGCTGGTGCATAGCACCAACACTTGCACGAGATGCAAAAGGAAGGTATTTGACCGAACCTACAAGAACGAGAAGTGCAAAGGTTCCGTATAATGGTGGTATGAAACCTCGTTTTACTGCGAACATCGATAGATAGATCGCTCCAAAGGCCATGCTAGGCATAAGATATGGGAAGAATGCAAGATTGTTCACTAGTGCTGATAATCTAGTATTCTTCTTCTTAACGATAGCATAACCTGCAAGGATCCCTACAGATCCTGAGATAAAGGCAACAATGACAGATAGTCTCACACTGTTCCAAAGACCTGTCAGTATCGATGCGTTCCTTAAGATACCAGGTTCTCCATTTGCGATCTCAGGAGATCCACTTCCCACCCAGAATAGTGTGGTGAAGTTATCAAAAGAGTAGTTACCAGGTTCCATGATGAATGATTCTACAGCAAAAGATATCAACGGGACGATACAGACTAGCATGATACTTCCCAAAAGGAGCACCGATACGGGGGTCCTAAAGGAACGAAGATTGATTAATGAGATATTCGAACTTTTACCAGTGATCGTCGTGAATGATTTACGTGTACCGATGATCCGTTGGTTGATCCCTAGGATCAATACCCCGATAGCTATCATGAGAAGTGCCATGATATAACCATAACCTGGATTCAATCCATTGAGAGTCCTGAACATCTGTGTTGTCAGGACCTGATATCTGACTGCAGTACCTAAGAAAGCAGGGACTGCGAATGCGCTCATCGCACTAGAGAATACTAATAGGAAGGTAGAGAGCAAAGCTGGAAGCACGATAGGTATCGTGATCTTTCGCATGATCTTGGCTCTACTTGCCTTAAGGATCAGTGCTGCCTCTTCTAGATTGGCATCCATATTCCTTAAGATCCCTCCAATGAGGATATAGGCAAATGGTGCGTAGTGAAGCCCTAATACGACTACGATCGGAAACGGCCCATAGGCAAACCAGTCAGGTGTCTGAATACCCGTGATGGCTGTGAATATTCCTGGAGCACCTCCAACAAGAGAGTTCTTGAAGAAGTTGAGCCATGCCATGGCAAGCGTCCAAGAAGGCATGATATAGGGGAAGATGAAAAGTGTTGAGATGATCCCCTTATACCGAAGATTGGTACGGGTCACGAGCCAGGCTACCATACCCCCAAGTAAAATAGCGATGAAGCATGTACCGAATGAGACGAAAAGTGTATTGAGGAACGGCTCATAGAAGATCTTCTTGCTAGCCGAGGAGAATAATACCTTAGTCCAATGGTACAAAGTGAAATCACCTACTTTAGCCCCCTTCACTCTCATCAGTTCTGACTGGTGTACGGTAAACGTATCAATAACGATCGTGATCATCGGGATCACTGTCAAATAGATCAGTATGAAAGCCAAGGAGACCAATATGATGTTCTGAGGCTTCTTAATAAATGATTTGAACCGGTTTCTATAATTCACAATGAATATCCTTATTATAGAGAACAGCTGCTGTTACTCAGCAGCTGTTCTGTTATGATTCATAGTATTAAGCTGTTATCAAACGATCAGTGTTTAATAGATGTACTCATTGAGGAATTCCTCAACATCAGCTCTGTTCTCAAAACAGTATGTAGGATCTTCTATGACAAGGATCTTTTCCCATGTTGATATAGGATGATCATTAGGCTGAATAGATACAGCTGGGTTCGCTGAGTAGGTTCCCATGTTCTTACTCCAAGGTGTGAAACCTTCATCTGTGAGTAGGTACTCGATGAAGAGTTTAGCTGCATTTGGATTTACTGCATCAGTTCTCATAAGAGCATAGATAGGATACATGAATCCTGAGAATGGTGTCATATCCATGATTGGCTGGAGTGCAAGGTTCTTGCTCTCTACATATCGGAGTTTAGAGTATACGAACAATCCTGCATTACGCTCTTTGTTCTGTCCTTTGATTCCAATACTCTCAGCTGTCTTTGTATCTGAAGTAGTTAAGACTAGATTGTTTTCGAAGATCGCTTTGATCCATTCATAACCAGCATTCTCTGTAGTGAGGACGATCTCTTTACCAAAGAAGTCTTTGTATGCTTTTCCTATCTGATCAGCGATCTCTGGTTTTGTTACCATTGTCATGAAGTTTGCGTTCACACTCTCCTGGAAGGGGTTCTTGAACTGGAAGTTTCCTGCCCATTCTTCTGTAGTGAGTGCCCAGATATTAGTGAACTGATTAGCTGTTGAGAGTTCATTGTTGAAAATGAACAATTTAGGCCATTCGTCACTTTGTGTGGGTAAATAATTACTTGGACGACTTTACCGGACTGAAACATTTAGGATATCATGCTAAATATGAGGAGAATTAAGCATGGCAAATGAATCACTATTCACACAAGCATTGGGTTTACAGAAACCTTGGAAAGTATTGAAATCACAAATGGCACCTAATTCAAAGACAAACAAGATGGAAATGCACCTGTATATTGGCTGGACTGATGGTGCAAAGTTTCCTTGTCCTGAAGCTGATTGTGAAGAGGGGGAGTGCAGTGGTTATGATTCATTAAGTGAGCGTACATGGAGACATCTAAACTTCTTCCAATATAAATGTTTCATTCATGCTAAAACACCAAGAATCAACTGTAAAGAACATGGAGTTAAAGCTGTTAAAGTACCATGGGCTAGAGCCAGAAGTGGTTTTACCCTTCTCATGGATGGGCTTATTTTAGAGTTTGCAAAGCACATGGCTATAAAAACGATAGCAGATGAAATTGGTGAAACTGATACAAGAATATGGCGTGTTATAGAGTTGTATGTAAAAGAAGGCTACGAAAAGCTTGAGTTTAATGATATATCACGTATCGGTGTCGATGAGTATAGCCACAGAGGTCACAATTATATAACAGTGTTCATGACAAAGAATGAAGAATCAAAAAAGTCTAGAGTGCTATTTGTAACTCCAGGCAAGGGGAATGATACGGTTGATGAGTTTAGTAAGAAATTCGTGGAAAAAGGTGGTATAAAAGAGAAGGTTCTTGTTGTTACCTCTGATATGACTCACGGTTTCAGGAATGCTATGAAAAGGGAATTTACTAATTCTACCGTTGTTGTGGACAAGTTTCATGTAGTTAAGATGGTTAATGATGGAGTAGATAAAGTCAGGAAAAGAGAAGCTAGGGAAGGGAAGATTGAGAAAAAAACCAAATATATATGGCTAAAGAACCCAGAAAATCTTACAGAACATCAGCAAGAGACCTTTAATAGGCTAAGTAAGCAAAACCTTGGAACAGGTCGAGCTTATAGAATGAGACTTGAATTGCAGGATATCTATGCTGAATATATTACAAAAGATGAAGCAAGAGTCCGTATGATGAAACTAACAAGATGGATGCTTCTATCTAGACTTACAGAAATGAGAAAAGTTGCTAAGTCGCTGAGACGAAATATGGAAGAAATAATAAATTACTTCACATACAGAACAACCAATGCAATGCTTGAAGGAACCAATTCTGTGATTTCACTAGTAAAAAGAAGAGCAAGAGGATTTAGAAATATGAACCATTTTAGAGATATGATTTACCTTCAAAGTGCGGGACTTGATCTGCCTTATGTAACATTAGGATAACTGAGTACCCACACTAAACGACGAATAGCCAAATATGTTCGATATGCAACCATATGCGTGACCTATCTCTTAAACGTTACCTGAGAAGGCTTTCACCGTATAATAGAGATCATTCCA
>CAZLZY010000183.1:0-5403 GCA_964564075.1 uncultured Spirochaetales bacterium | reverse complement strand
AGAATCCCATAAGATCCCCTAAAGACATACTTCCACGTGGTACGACGCACTTCGGTATTTCGACCAAATAAGATTATAAAAGAATTTGACAACCTCATATTCTCATGCTAATGTGATAGACATCTAGAAGACTATAAGTCTACGAAAGGTGTCTATATGTCAAAGAAGCTTCGTTATCTTGAAATAGCTGATGTGCTGAAGAAGAAGATCCAACAGGGAGACTTCCCTCAAGGTCAGGCCCTTCCAAGCCAGAAAGAGCTCTCTGAGATATTCAACACCTCAGTGATGACCACCCGTGGTGCACTTGCAGAGCTCGAACAGGAGGGGATCATCTCCGTGATCCATGGAGTAGGGACCTTCGTCTCAACACCTGCGATCCATAACGACACCCTCAGCCTTCAAGGTTTCCAGAACGAGATGGACCGTCAGAAGAAGTCTATCAACAATGAGGTCCTCGAGGTAAGACATGAGCTCGAACAAAAAGAACTCTTAGATCTCTTTGGAAAGAGATCCGGCAGGTTCAGTTCCCTCTCACGGCTACGAACCATCGAGGGTAAACCGGTCATTTATCAATGTTCATATGTAGAGAAGCGCTATGCTTCAGTATTTGATGAATATACAGCAGATAGGTCACTCTATCAGCTCTTCTCTCATACTACAGGGATCATGGTCACGCAAGGTAGGGAGATCTTGACACCGGTCATTCTTCCAGAAGATATCGCTAAGATCCTTGCATTTAATGAACCGTGTACGGCATTCCTCTCAAAACGGATAAGTATCAGTCTCGATGAGAAAGTAGTCCTCTATGATGAGGCCTACCTACCTGGTCCCTATGTGATCATGGCATCTCGAAAACATGGAAAGAACAATAGTTTCAAATATATCATCAATCAGACAGGGACGATCGATTCTCTTGATAGTTTCAACGACTGCGATCTATGGGAGGATCTTAATTAATGAGTGTGAATCAAGCTTTACGCATTGAGAATCTACAAAAGAGCTATCCAGGCGTTAAAGCACTCAAAGGGGTGAATGTCAGTTTCAATGAGGGAGAGGTCCATGGCCTTATCGGGGAGAATGGAGCAGGAAAATCTACGCTCATAAAGATCCTTGCCGGTATCGTCAAAGCAGATACGGGAACAGTCTTCATCAAGGGAAAAGAGGTCTCGATCAGATCCAGTAAGGATTCGGCATCGAATGGACTCTCTTTCATCCATCAGGAACTGAACCTCGTCACCTACTTCAATGCTATGGAGAATATATTCCTTGGACATGCATATCCAAGACGATTTGGCCCACTAGTGGACTGGAAAGCACTAAAGAAGAGGACACAGAAGATCACAGATACGCTTCAGGTCACCTTCCCCCTCGACACACCGGTCAGTTACCTATCGGCAGTGGATCGTGCGATGGTAGCCATCGCTCGTGCCTTTGCCGTTGCTGGTAATGTCTATTTCATGGATGAGCCGGCAACAGCTCTAACCGATATCGAGAAAGAGAAACTCTTCTCTGTTATCGAGAATCTAAAAGCACAGGGAAAGACGGTAGTCTATGTCTCTCATAACCTTGATGATATCCTGCAGATCACTGACCGTATCACGGTCATGAGAGATGGGAGGGTCGTCGAATGTAAGAAAACTTCAGAGATGACCAAAGATATCCTTATCAACAGTATGATCGGAAAAGACTTGGAGTCTGCCTTCCCTCAGAGGATCGGGACACCATCAGAGACATTACTTACGGTCTCGCATCTCTCCAACTCTCATATTTTGGACTTGAGTCTTTCCTTGAAAGCAGGAGAGATCCTTGGGATCGGAGGCCTCGTCGGATCCGGTAGGACTGAGCTACTCGAATCGATCTTCGGAGCAAGAGCTCGAACTAAAGGGGAGATGCTCTTAGAGGGAAGCTCCTATAGCCCCTCCTCCCCAAAGGATGCGATCGCTGCGGGAGTGGTCTTAGTACCAGAAGAGAGAAGAAAACAGGGGTTAGTCATGAGTCGGTCTATCTTTGAGAACATCTCTATGATGTCTTTAAGGGAGCTATCACATGGAGGATTCCTCGATCATAAAGCGATCAAGGAGAGGTCTCATGAGGCTGGTGAGAAAGTACGGCTCAAGAGTGCAGATTATCATAACCATGTAGGGACTCTCTCTGGAGGGAACCAACAGAAGGTCATCTTCGCGAAGACGGTATTACAGCAACCAAAGCTCCTGATGCTCGACGAACCCTCGAAAGGAGTAGATGTGGGAGCACGGTTTGAGATCTATTCGATCATACGAGAACTAGCAGCTGCCGGTACCGGTGTCATCATCGTAAGCTCAGACTTCAATGAGGTCTTAGGACTTGCAGATCGTATCATCTTCATCAAGGACGGATACCAGACCTTCGAGAAAGAGAATATTGATATCAATCAGGAAGCATACCTGAATTACTGTTACGGGAGAGAATTGTCATGAAACAGACAGCATTAGATAACGATAAAGATAAGAGGATCGGAGCCTTCATACGGACATGGGGAACCCTGATAGGGTTCATTCTCCTTATGACAGTATTCTCAGCGATCAGACCAGATGTCTTCCCTTCAGGAAGGAACCTGAAGAATATCATAGAGCAGGTAGCTACCCTATCGATCGTCGCATCGGGAGTGACCGTAGTCATGATCACTGGAGACTTCGATCTCTCAGTCGGCGCTATCGCATCATTAGTCGGTATCGTGACCGCGTTACTGATGAAGATGGGTATGGGGACCTTTGCCAGCATCTTCATTGGAATGGCTTTAGGAACCTCAGCAGGGCTACTAAACGGTCTTATCATCGCATATGGGGGATTATCAGCATTCGTCGGAACGCTTGCGACCATGACCGCCTACAGTGGTGCAGCCTTGTTGATCTCAAAGGGAACGACCATCTTCGGTCTGCCTGAGAACTTCAGATCTCTCGGTCAGGGATCTCTTGGCTTCCTACCAATATCAGTGATCATCATGCTGATTACCCTACTTGTGATCTATGTGCTACTCGAACAGACGACCTTCGGTAGGAGACTCTATGCGATCGGCGGTAATGAAGAGGCCTCCTTCCTCTCAGGGATCAGAACGAAACAGATCAGATTCCTGGCCTTCGGTATCTCAGGGTTCTTCGCTTCCCTTGGAGGCATCGTACTGACAAGCCGTCTCTACTCAGCCCATCCTCAAGCAGGTTCTCCTTTCATGCTCAACGCTGCAGCAGCAGTGTTTCTTGGGATGACAGCCTTCAGAGAGGGAGAGGCAAACGTTTGGGGAACCTTATTAGGGGTTCTCATCATGGGAGTCATGGGTAATGGTCTAAACATCCTTGGGATCAATACCTATGCACAGTCCATCCTTACCGGTGTCATCATCATACTAGCAGTACTCATCTCATCACTGGCAAAGAAGAAGGCATAACCCATGAAACAACTGATTCTAGATCATACCTGGACAACCGGACAACCGCTTCTGATCGGTTACCTACCAGCATTCTACCCAGACCTCCAATCATACAGAGAGGCCTTGAAGTGCTGCGCAGCACAGGGACTCGTGTTCCTAGAGATCGGTATCCCGTGTGATGAGCCCTACCTCGATGGAGAGGTGATCACAGAGGCTCTCAAGCTAGTGAATGTCCAGCAAGAGAAACTACTTGAACGAGTCCACGACTCGATCAAAGAGGTTAGTGCATCTGGGATATTAGGTATCGTCATGCTCTATAACGAGACTTTGACTGATATCGGTGTAAAGGCCTTTGCAGAGACCTGTAAAAGCGCAGAGGCAGTAGCAGTACTCGTCCCGAACATCACAGAGGACAACCGAGACCTGTTATTTGAACAGCTTAAAGACTCCAGTGTTAAGATCGTGAGTTTTGTCGGTTTTGGCAAGAGTGAAGAGGAGATCGTAAGGATCTTAGAACATACTACCGGTTTCATCTACCTACAGTCTATCGAAGGGAGTACCGGTGGAAAATTCCAAGCGACCCCTGAAGCAAAAAGCCGGTTAGATTCGGTAAAACGATTGGCAGACCCCTATAATCTACCGGTAGCCTTGGGCTTCGGGATCAGTACCCTAGAAGATGCTAAAGAGGCAGCTGAGATAGGTGCTGATGCGGTGATCATAGGGACTGCGTTCATCAAACAGACAGCAGCTGGAATCGGAAACCTAGAGACCTATTTGAAGAGTCTTTCACCCTATTTGAAACAGGAGGTTCTCGCATGGAATACCTGATCTCCGTGGATATAGGGACAACAGCACTCAAATCATCGATCATCGGAAGAGATGGGATCATTGTCTCCTCCTGTTCACAAGACTATCCGCTGATTGCAGATGGGTCGATCATCGAACAGGATCCTAACCTCTGGTGGGAAGCCTTCTGTAAGACCTCAAATAAGCTACTAACTGAACACAAAGAGCTCAAGATCGAGGCTATCGTACTCAGTGGACAGATGCAGGACCTGATACTGATCGAAAAGGAGCAGTGCATCAGTCCTGCGATCCTCTACTCTGATACTCGCTCTCAAGCAGAATTCAAAAGGATCGCAGAGGATATTACACTCGAGACACTTCAGCGTATCACGTCGAACAGTCAGGATGCATCGGGTATCCCAGCCAAGCTCCTTATGCTCAAAGAAAGGGGAATGCTCACAGACGCAACCTCGTTCCTCCTAGGAGCCCATGATTATCTCTGCTGGAAACTTACGGGAAGATCAGTCACCGATCCTACGAATGCCGCTACGACAGGACTCATGAACTATGAGATGACAGCTTGGGATCAGACGATCCTTACCTACCTCAAGATCGATAAGGCTCAACTTCCTGTGATAGAAACTGCAGGAGGTATCACCGGTGGCTTAACAAAAGAGGCTGCAAAGTATTGTCTCCTTCCGGCAGGGTTACCGGTCATTCACGGAGCTGGAGACGCGGCCTCCTCGACAGTCGGAGCAGGTGCAGGAGTACCTGGAGTCTACTCTTGCTATCTTGGGACCTCAGGTTGGATCGCAGCGACTGTTAGGGATCCTATCGACCCCTCCTATGGAGTATTCAACCTAAAACATCCCAATGGGGATGATACGATAGCAATTGGCGCGATGCGCACCACTGGTGGGAACATAGCATGGTTACTTGAGACCTTCGAAGTCGTTGGAAGTAAGTATGAGAAGTTACAGAAGATCGCAGAAGAGGCAACCCCAGGTTCTAAAGGACTCTTCTATCTCCCCTATCTTCAAGGGGAAAGATCCCCATTCCAGGATCCGCACGCACGTGGTGCCTATATTGGGATCGGTCGAGCTACCGGGAAGGCTGAGCTGTTTCGAGCAGTACTCGAAGGGGTCTGTTACGGGCTGGCTTCGATCTTCGAGAAGATCGAGAAGGGAACTGGAGAGACCGCCCAATATGTCATC
>CAZLZY010000182.1:0-5404 GCA_964564075.1 uncultured Spirochaetales bacterium | reverse complement strand
CGCAAGTATAGAGAAGATCAGGCCATCGACAATTATTCCTTCAATCATATGACTATCTTTTAACTCCGTTCTCAATAACTACGGTAGCGCCTTCGATGAAATCTGCAGGAATGTCGATTCCAAGTGCTGCAGCAACATCAAGGTTGACCCAGAGTTCGATGTCAGAAGGTTTAGTCATGAATACTGTTCCGATATCTGCTGGATTAGCACCATCGATGATGTCTTTGATGAGGTAACCTGTAGCTCTACCCATCTTATAGTAGTCGAATCCCCAAGAGATAAGAACATCAAGTCCCTCTGAAGAGGTTGGGTCTGCTGTCAATACAGGGATCCCTGCATTATTAGCTACATCGACGAGTGATGGCATCGCTGATACGACTGTGTTGTCAGTTGAGACATAGATACCGTCAACTTTACCTACAATAGCCTGTGCAGCCTGTTTGACTTCTGAAGTATTGGTAACAGCTGATGGGATGAATTCCATCCCGAGTTTGTCACAAGCTGCTTCTGTCATCTCTGCGAGAAGGACTGCATTAGCTTCACCACTTGTATAGATATGGCCAAGTCTTGTTACTCCTGCAATATCTCTGAGCATCTTTACCTGTGCTTCTACTGGAGTCATATCTGATACACCAGTGATATTCTTGTAACCAACATCGAAGGAGTCAACAAGACCTGCAGCAACTGGATCAGTTACAGCAGAATAGATCACGGTACCTTCAGTGATAAGGTTTGCAAGTGCCTGAGCAGTAGGAGTCGCGATACCTACAGCGAAGTCTACTTTATCAGCTTTGAATTTTTGTGCGATAGATACGGCAGTAGCGATATCGCCATTCGCATTCTGAAGATCGTAAGATGCATTTACACCCTCTTCGGTCAGAACGTCCATAACACCTTGTTCAATAGCATCAAGTGCTGGGTGTTGAATGATTTTTGAGAATCCTATTTTGATTTTACTTGGGTCCTCTTGAACTCCCTGTGCAAAGACAGGAGTGATGAGCAATAGTGAAACGATTAGTAATGATATAAATTTTTTCATACGTAAAGTACCTCCATGAATATTAAATTTCACTATACGTTAGAAGTTTATTTTTGTCCACAACATATACAGTTTTCTGTATAAAAACAGAATATTGATGCAGTTATGAGATTTATATGTTGATACAGGGATTTCTCCGGTTACGTAAGATCTTTGATCATCATAATACACTGATTGATATCCTCATCAGATATATCGAGGTGAGTGACCATCCTTATCTCATGTGACCCGGTAGAAAAACAGAGAATATCATGCTCTGAGAGACGCTTGACGGCTTCTGCTGCGGTTATCCCAATAGTTGTGAAGAAGATGATGTTCGTCTCGATTTGGTCAAGATCCACGACTGCCCACCCGCTTTCATTCAAGGCTTGAGCGATAAGCTTCGCATGGGTATGATCTTCTTCTAACCTTTCGATGTTATGTTCGAGAGCGTAGATGCCCGCTGCTGCAAGGATCCCTACCTGTCTCATACCACCACCAAGCATCTTCCTGATCTTCAGAGCTTTCTGTATGAACTCCTCAGTCCCGCATAGCATGCTGCCTACAGGGGCACCAAGACCTTTTGAGAGACAGAAGGTCACCGTATCTGCATACCTACAGATCTCTTCTGGTTTGACCTGTAGAGCGGTGACAGCATTGAAGAGTCTTGCACCGTCCATATGAACTTTAAGGTCATGTGCATCGGCTAGCTTCCTGATCTCTTTTAGGGTAGAAAGAGGATAACAGGTTCCGTCCATGGTATTCTCGATCTCTATAAGTGAAATAGATGAGACGGTATAGTCACTTGGATGAATATGTGCTTCGATAGTCTTTGGATCGAGGATACCTCTAGGAGCATCAAGACCGATAGGAAGTACTCCGGCGATGACTGTAGGGGATGCGACCTCATGGAGCATGATATGGCTATTCCGATAGGTCAGGATCTCATTACCCCTTCCTCCATTGATATAGAGAGAGAGAAGGTTTCCCATAGAACCTGAGCTGACAAATAGAGCGGCCTCTTTTCCGGTCAACTGTGCGGCGGCTTTCTCAAGTCTGGTTACCGTTGGATCTTCTCGGTATACATCATCTCCTACCTCTGCATGCATCATAGCCTCTCTCATCGCTTGAGAAGGCCTAGTTGTGGTATCGCTTCGTAAATCTATCATGGAAAACTCCTGTGAGATCAGTATCTATACTATGGATTCTAACAGGGTAAAGAACTCTGGACAAGTGATATCGACGGCATCTATCCCTTCTATGGTGATAGAGCTCTCGCATGCTAGTGCGGCGATCGCACAGGCCATGATGACTCTATGATCTCCATGGCCTGTGACGGTGCCTCCGCGGAGACTCTTTTGTCCATGGATGATAAGTCCGTCGGGGAGTTCTTCGATATGAGCACCGAGTCTTGTCAGTTCACTGCACATGACGGCTATCCTATCAGTCTCTTTGATCCTTGCCTGAGGGACATTCTCTAAGCGGATCTCCCCATCAGCGAAACAGGCAGTAGCTGCAAGGATCGGTAGCGTGTCTGGGATCGGATTGAGATCAAATGACAAGTTACCTTTCAAACCCTCTTCAGGACCAGTGATAGTCACTGAATCATTCTTCCATCTGATGAGGCACCCCATCTTCTCAAGACAGAAGAGGATATCCTTATCTCCTTGAGTATCGTTGCGATCAAGTCCTGTCAGGGTGAGTTCACAGCCTGTTATGGCGGCCCCACAGAAGAAGAATGAAGCTGAGGAGAAGTCTCCTGATACTGCCTTATCATATGCATGGTAGGATTGGTTAGGGCTAACGGTGAAGGTGTCCTCACTATCAGCGGTATACCTGATATTCTGTTCATCAAGCCATTCTAGAGTCATCTCTACATAGGGTCTCTCATTGAGTAATGGTACTTCGATCACCGATTCAGTCTTTGCAAGTGGCGTAGCGAGAAGAAGACTGGAAAGATATTGACTAGTAGGACACTCAATCGAGGTCTTCCCTCCGGTCAGTGGTCCTTCTATCATAAAAGGTGGGCACCCTTCCTTGAGTGAGGGGGCCAGTCCATAGGTCTCGGCGATATCATAGGTGATCTTGGCCCCAAGGTTCTCAAACGCCTTAAGTAGGGGAGCGATCGGTCTGCTCCTGATCTGCTGGTCACCAGTAAAGATCACGGGTACTCCTAAAGAGGCTGCAAGCCCTGCACCAAGATATAGCGTGGTCCCAGAGTTCCCTGTATCTATCAAAAGGGGGTGTGCTACATCGAACTCTCGCATCGAGGCCCTTATACCAGTGACATCCCACCCGGACTCTGTCTCAACTATCTTCGCGCCAAAGGCCCTACAGGCATTCAGACAGGATAGGGTATCCTGTGATCGGAGAGGATTAGTTATTGCACTCGTGCCTTCTGCCATGGTTGCGATCAATAATGCCCTGATCGTCTGAGATTTTGAGGAGGGAACGCAGACGGTCCCTGAGATCTTTTGTTGATGTATCGTTCTATTCATAGCATGGAGCATAAAACAGTGAATTGAGTTTAGCAATATGAAATATGCAAAAAAAGCAATATTTATACATAAAATATACTAATAAAATGAAAACATCTTCTTGACTAAGACCCCTCAGGATTTTATAGTAATACAAACTACGTATATACAGAGGTATATCATGGCAATGTGTATGGAGAACTGCTCCCACACCTGTCGTCCCTCCTTTAGTAATTGGATGACGAAGTGTACAGAGCAAGCAGAACAACAATCAGATCACTTTAAGACTTTTTCCTTAATAACACTTCTTCTCCTCCTATCTGTCATTATTTTATCTCTTCTACCATCTGCAATTACACCTGTAATTGTCCTACTACCAATAGTACTAGTACTAATTACCCTACTTATCGTCGTCATTATTAGCCTATAGAGCTTACCAATAGCCAAAAGGTCACAGATAAAAGGCCTAGGGGGTGGTGTCTATAGATGCATATCTCTTAGGAATCGTATATCATGAGTGGTAAAAATAAGCTAAGGCTTGAACTACCCATGAACAATAGCATGAGCAAGTATGCAAAAGGAGTTGAGTATGGATCGATATATTTTATCAGTATTAGTAAACAACCACTCTGGTGTATTAAGTAGAATTGCAGGACTATTCAGTCGTCGAGGATACAATATTGATAGTCTCTCAGTAGGGACTACTGAGGATCCTGAAGTATCTCGTATGACGATCGTTGTCTACGGAGATCATACAGTTCTAGAACAGATCACCAAACAACTGGCAAAACTGATAGATGTGCTGCATATCAAGGAATTGAAGCGAAAGGCTTCAGTGTATCGAGAACTGCTGCTGATCAAGGTCGCAGCGACACAACAGAATCGATCTGAAGTAGTTCAGATCACCGATATCTTCAAAGCGAAGATCATAGATGTAGATGCATCATCGGTTTCAATGGAGATCACAGGGGATCAAGATAAGTTATCTGCTTTTATCAGATTAATTGAACCCTTTGGAATAAAGGAAATTGTACGAACCGGTATGTCCGCGATCGGTAGAGGCGATGAGACAATCAGAGATGATATGAATAGGAAGGAGAACTAAACTAATGGAAGACAAAATTTATTACGAATCAGATGCAGATATGTGTCTGTTGGAAGGAAAGACAGTAGCTATCATCGGATATGGTAGCCAGGGACATGCACATGCACTCAACCTACATGAGTCAGGAGTCAACGTAGTCGTTGGTCTCTATGAAGGAAGTAAGTCGTGGGCGATAGCTGAAGAGGCTGGACTCAAGGTCATGGTAGTTGCGGAAGCAACAGCAGCAGCAGATATTGTCATGCTTCTCGTGAATGATGAGCTTCAGGCTAAACTGTACCAAGAGAGCGTCAAAGATAACCTGAAAGCGGGAGATTATCTTGCATTCGCTCATGGATTCAACATCCACTTCGGTCAGATCAAACCACCAACAGATATCAATGTCATCATGATCGCTCCTAAGGGACCTGGTCATACTGTACGAACACAGTTCCAGGAAGGAAAGGGGGTCCCTTGTCTGATCGCAACCAATCAGGATCCATCAGGAGACTCAAAAGAGGTCGCTTTAGCTTATGCTGCAGGCATCGGTGGTGGAAGAGCGGGAATCTTCGAGACTTCATTCACAGAAGAGACAGAGACTGACCTCTTCGGAGAACAGGCTGTTCTTTGTGGTGGTGTATCAGAACTGATCAAAGCTGGATTCGATACTCTCGTTGAAGCTGGTTACAGCCCAACCATGGCATATTTCGAATGTTGTCATGAGATGAAACTCATCGTAGACCTCATCAATCAGGGTGGACTCGAGTACATGAGATACTCAATCAGTGACACAGCTGAATATGGTGACTACATGATCGGACGAAGGAT
>CAZLZY010000181.1:0-5414 GCA_964564075.1 uncultured Spirochaetales bacterium | reverse complement strand
AACTGTTCAAAGAGATTCTAAGATTCCTGAGATAGATATTGAAGCTCCCCAATATTCATTGGGGATAACGACGTATAAATGATCTACTCAAGATAAGATCTGAACGATTAATAGTTGAGTTCCTGATCAGCTACTTCACACTCTCGCAGCTATGCATCTTTTGTGACCGAAGAGCTGCAGTGAAGAGATCATGACTCAAAGCTGCCTCTTCAGGTGTGACACAACCGGAAAATAAGGATAACGGCTCCCCATGCTCATACTCATAGAGGAAGGCTGCCCACATCTGCAATATTGCATCAGAGAAGCCAAACTGAAAGATACCTCCGGTGACTGATTTGAAAGCCGTATCATGACCAGTAGCAAGCTGACACCACACCTGTTCTTTTCCCGTGTATTCTAAGTATTCTAATTGATTAATATTCCGAGTAGAGAATTTTGCACTCGCTTTAGTACCTTTGACAGTGATGTACCAGGTATTAGTCTCTCCAGGAGCTACCCGCTGGGTTTTGAAAGTCAAAGGGAATGGAGCCCCATCACTTCCTGAAGCCGTACAAAGGAGTGTAGCATTATCCCATGTTTCACAGGGACTCATACCACCCTTCCCATCTGGCCGTTCTAGAAAGACATTACTGAGAATAGCTCTTACATCCTGTGGGATCCATCCTGCTCTGAAGGGCACATGACACACATGTATTCCCAAGTCTCCCATACAACCATACTCACCATTCATACTGATCATTCGCTTCCAATTGATTGGTTTATCAGGGTCCATATCACTCGAATGTAGAAAGCCTGCTTCAACTTCAAGGATTTTCCCAAACTTCTCTCTTTCGATCATAGAGGTGAGTCTCTGCATTGCCGGAGCAAAGGGGAACTCAGAAGAACAGCGAACAAACACTTCCGGATGTTCACCGATCACTTTCATGATATGATCATTAGCGGCTTTATCGATACCGAAGGGTTTCTCACCAAGAAGATGTTTTCCAGATTCTATAATATCACAATAGAACTGTTCATGAAGATTATGAGGGACAGCACAATAGACTGCCTCTACATCAGGATTCTGTAGTATCTCATGATAATCGGTCGTGACCTGCTCTATGGTCCCAAGCCCATCGCCATACCATCTCTCTTCTTCAGCAGTGATAGGATTCCCACAGATAGCTATAATCCGAGGCTTTATTCCCATATTCGAAAGATGACTCCATCGCATTACAGCACTGGCAAACTCTCTACCCATCAGGCCTATACCGATAATACCAAAATTCACTTCTCGCATAGTCTTCCTCCGATTCTGTTCAAGATACAATTCGTTCTACGTCGTTAAGTGTAATATGGTTTTTTGGTTATATCAACCATTTTTTGAATGTTTCGCTCATTTGTGAATATATTTTTTAGTGCTCTCAACAAAATCAGGCGATGAGTCACATCTCATCGCCTGATCGTTTTCTTATCTGTGTCTTTACTACAATTTAATCTCATCGGTTATGACAAGAGAGAACCCTGCCTGTTTAAAGATCTCTGCAGACTGGGTTGGAAGTTTCCAATCGGTGATAATACCCTTGACCTCTTGAGGAAGAGCATAAGAGATGAAAGAAGTCCTTCCGAATTTGGTTGAATCACACAGGATGAAGGACTCATCGGCATCTGCGACTATGATCTTATTTAGGGTAGAAGTCCTCTCATCAGTAGTCATATATCCTTTTTGAACATGTATACCATCCACACCAAGAAAAGCCTTGGTAATATGGAATTTACTAATGATCTCCTCTGATATAGACCCACAGACATCTAATCTCGGAAGTCTGACTTCACCACCGACAAGTATGACTTTACAGTATTCCGCTAATGGGTCGAAATTAGCTAGGGAATTTGTCAGGACCACGATATCCTGCAATTCCTGTTTTTTGATTCGATTAATCAAAGCTAATGCGAACTGATGAATCGTTGTCCCTGAATCACAATAGATCCTATCCCCTGACGATATGAGGGAAGCCCCATAATTCCCGATTGAGACCTTTTCATGTAGCTGATTCAGCTCTTTGCTCTGATATGAAAACTCATTGAGGAACTGAACAGTTAGCTGGACTCCTCCATGCACTCGAATCACCTTCTGGTCCTCTTCGAGTCTGGAACACATCCTTCTTGCTGTAGTCTCTGAAATATCAAGCCACTTTGAAACCTGAGATATCTCTAATCGCTTATAGGTTTGCAATAAGTCTAATAGTTTTTCTTGTCTTTTCTCGATTTTTGACATATTTAATCCTTACATAAGTAATCGTTTTCAACATAAAATGACTGAAAACAGCAATACTATTATGTGATAATAACACTATAAAAGAAATTCATCTAGAAATAATGCCTGTTTTTTTCGATATTGTAGTGCTTTTTGTTGATCAGCTGAGACTATTCTTTGTTTTGTATCTTCAGGCTTTAGCCGAACTCCCATGCCACGAGCAGCTATCACAGCAGCGCCAACAGCGCCAGCTGTCTGACCAAATGAAACGATAATATCCTTCTCTAATATGTCAGCAATCAACTGTGTCCAGATATCACTATTTGAGGGGCCACCGACCAAATAGACCTCATTGATATCATCCAATGACATCTCTACTTGCTTCATTCGTCTGATGAGGGTAAATACGGTACTTTCGAGCAGACTCAAGGCTATCGCGGATTGTGAGAACTCTCTAGAAAGCTCCATCAATACCACCTGTGGATCCATATGTATCACATCGATCAGTGGGCATTCAACACCCTTCTCATATGCGGTTGTAGCAAGGGCATCAAATTCAAGGAACATATGCTTCGTGATCTCATCTGTATGATAGAAGACCTTCATCCACTTATCAAAATATTGACCGGCACCTGTAACACTAAACATCCCTGCCCAAGAGCCCCCATCTATCTCCTCATAGGGGTCTACTAGCAGCTTTCTCTTTAAACCGGTCTCACGATCAGGTAATACACAGAACCCAACCCAGGAAGTCCCACAGGATAACATCAGTTGATCAGTTCGTTTAATCCCCAAAGCCCTAGCTGCACCAGGATGATCGAAAGAACCTAGGACTACCGAGGGTTTGCAAGTAAGACCTGACTGTTCTTTGAAGGAATCAGTGATAGGACCTAGAACGGTGGATACCGGTACTATCTCAGCAAGCATCCCCATCTTGATCCCTAGGGTCTCCAAGAAGGGCTGGTAATAGGTTCTTGTGTGTTGATCGGCAAGATACCCTGTGGTTGCGGTCGATTGATCGATGAGATGTCTTCCTGTCATGACATACCCTACATACTGATGATGTTGACAAATAGATGCTGTTCGAGCAATGAGATCAGGACTATTCTTATTGAGCCAGAGCAGTCTTCCGTAAGGGAACTGGACCGAGAAGGGCCAGCCAACTATCCTGTAGAACTCTTCAGCAGAAAATCCTGAAAGGGAGATCCCAGCATCTGAGGGCTGTGTATCAAGCCAGCTCATGATAGGGGTCAACACCTCATTCTGGTCATCAAGTAAGATAAGATTCCCACTCGCAGTAACCCATGAAACAGCAATAACGGACGTAAGGGATCTTGAAAGCTCTTCAATGATCGATGCGATCAAACCTATATAATAATCAGCATCGATCTCTTTGATAGAATCATTCGTATGAACATTGAAGACCACTTGGGAACTCACCGTAGAGGTGATCCTACCATCTGTAGCAATTGCGACGCCTTTCACGGCAGTACTGCCGAGATCCAGGCCGATGAAACCTATCATAAAAATCCATCCTAGTTAGTTTTTCTATACATGCAATCGTACCATGAAGTATACCATTAATATAGTTAAATACCATTTTTTTGATCATTTCATTCACTTTTTGCTTGACTCAATCTTGTTTTAGTAAAATAATAGATTGAATCACTAATATTTGTTCATTTTGAATAGTAAGAAAAGGAGATAGAGTATGTCTATACGTATAGGACTTCTCCCGTTGTATCTAGCACTTTATGACGATGTAGCACCACAAAATAGAGAGGTGATAGAGCCTTTCTATCAAACAATAGCTAAAGAACTTGCATCTCACGAAGTAATCGTAGAGACAGTTCCCATTTGCAGAGTCCAAAAAGAGTTCGAAACTGCTATTGCACAGTTTGAGCTAAAAGGTGTTGATGCTCTTGTATCAATTCATCTTGCATACTCTCCATCACTCGAATCTCTGCCTGCTCTGCTTAGCACAAAACTCCCGTTAGTCATACTTAATACGACTCCAGAACCTGAGTTCGGGTTCATGCAAGATCCAAAACAGATCACTTTCAACCATGGGATTCATGGAGTACAAGATATGTGCAGTATGCTTGTACGAAACAAGCGACCCTTTTCAATAGAATCAGGGCACTGGAAAGAATCAAATATCATAGAAAGAGTTATCCAAAGATTACGGGGAATCTCTGCTGCGAATAATTTTAGGAATATTTCCATAGGGGTGATTGGAAAACCTTTTACCGGTATGGGAGACTTTTTCGTAACCCCACAACAGATGAAAGAGGACTTCGGGATCGATATTATCGATGTCAACTTAAGGGATCCCACACTCAGCAGTGAGCAACTCACTAAAGAGATAGCCTATCTAGAAACGATATTCACTATGGATGATATCCCTAGAGAAGACTTAGATGCGAATGTGACTATCACGAAGAAGATCAAAGACTGGGCAAAGGATACAGGTATTTCGGGATTCACCTGTAACTTTAGAGAGGTCTCTAAAGACAGCCCTATCAATCGTGTCCCCTTCCTCTTTGCAGGACTCGGTATGTATGAAGGGATCGGCTATGCAGGGGAAGGTGATATCCTCACCGCTGCGTTAACTCGTGCGATCCTTTCTATAAATGAACATACGACATTTACTGAGATGTTCTGTCCCGACTGGAAGAGTAACAGAATCTTCTTAAGTCATATGGGAGAGATAAATCCCAGGGTCTGTAAGGGAAAAGCTGCCCTTTCTGCAAAACCCTATACCTATAGTAGCGGTCTACAACCACTGTATATCACTGGAGAATGCAAAAAAGGTGATGGACTACTCCTAAATCTCATCCCAATGGGCGACCATGCATATAGGCTGCTTATCTGCCCGATACGTGTTGAAGAATCAGATACGACCACCTTCGAGAGTACTGTTCGTGGGTGGATTCGACCGAAGAGCACGATTAATGATTTCCTATCTACCTATAGCAGATATGGAGGCACCCACCACTCAGTGCTCTGTTATGATGAACAAATTGATACGATCAAGACTTTTGGAACTGAGATGGGATGGGAAGTGATCGTCATTGAGTAATAGGAGAACCTACACGTTCTTAAGAAAATAGGAGAATAGCATGGAAAAACAATTGTTTCCAATCACGGATTATGACAAGTTCATATATGAGAGTGA
>CAZLZY010000180.1:0-5427 GCA_964564075.1 uncultured Spirochaetales bacterium | reverse complement strand
GCAAACTTAATGAATTCGTCACCACAGATACGGAACTAAATGCCATCGCAGCACCAGCGATAATAGGATTCAAGAAGCCTAAAGCTGCAAAAGGGATACCTACAGAGTTATAGAAGAAAGCCCAGAATAAGTTCTGTCTTATTTTTCGCATGGTCTTGCGGGACAGCTCAATTGCAGTAGCGATCTCTCTCAAATCCCCTCTCATCAGGGTGATATCAGCAGACTCGATGGCAATATCAGATCCTTCACCCATGGCAATACCTGTGTCCGCTGTTGCCAGAGCCGGTGCATCATTGATCCCATCCCCTACCATTGCAACGACATGACCCTGTTCCTGCAGTTCCCTGACCTTATCAGCCTTACCTTCTGGTAACACTTCAGCAAGAATATGATCAATATTGACCTTCTCACCAATAGATGCAGCAGTCCTGTAGTTATCCCCTGTGATCATGTATACTTCTAGCCCCAGATCTTTGAGCATTCTGACCCCTTCTGCTGCATGGTCTTTCAAGCTGTCAGATATGGTGAGTAACGCCAGTGCCTTATTCACATCAGCCAATACCACAACGGTATTTCCTTTCTGTTCCAATATCTTTTTCTCAGTTGAGAAAGATTCAGTGGCGATTCCTTGGTTCTTCATGAATAGCTCTGTACCAATTCGGAAAAGCATGCTATCAATCTCACCGCTAATACCTTTCCCAGGTATTGCCGAGAATTGTTTAACTGGGATCAATTCTATGTCATCATCAACTGCTTTATGAACAATTGCCTTTGCTAAAGGATGCTCTGACTCTTGTTCTAGACTTGCAGCAATCTGGAGTAGTACTTCTGAACTCTTCTGAGACTTCAGTGGATAGATTCCCTCCAATACAGGTTTCCCTTTGGTTATCGTACCGGTCTTATCTAGAACAATTGCGGTTATTTTCTCAGCTGACTGGAGGATCTCACCATTCTTGATCAGGATGCCGTGCTGAGCCCCCTTACCTGTACCGACCATGATCGCTGTAGGAGTCGCAAGACCAAGGGCACATGGACATGCTATGACTAGAACTGCTACTGCTGATATGATGCCTTGAGAAACATTACCAAAGACCAACCACCAGAGTCCTAAAGTCAATACAGCAATCCCTAGGACAACTGGGACGAATATAGATGCTACCGTATCAGCAACTTTCTGGATCGGCGCCTTAGATCCTTGAGCATCTTCCACAACAGAGATGATCCGGGATAGAACAGAGTCCTTCCCTACATGCTCTGCCTTTATCTTAATAGCACCATAGCTATTCACTGTACCACTCACCACAGAGTCCCCTTGCTGCTTTTCAACAGGCATACTCTCACCGGTGAGCATACTTTCATCAATTACCGTAGTTCCTTCAACAACAGAACCGTCAACCGGTATTCTGTCACCAGGTCTTATTAATACGATATCTCCAGGAATGATATCATTAATAGGGACTTCCACCGCTATCCCATCCCGTTGTATATAAGCCGTCTTCGGTTGCAACCCCATCAGTTTCTGAATTGCTTCAGAAGTCTTCCCTTTTGCTTTTATCTCGAAATACTTTCCAAGCAGTACAAGAGTTATAATAATCGCTGATGCCTCAAAATATAAACCGGTGGATTCGATCTCAAGTGCAGGTGCGATGAATCCATTGAAGATACTGAACAGATATGCTGATGTTGTACCTAGTACGACGAGCATATCCATACCAAGATTTCGAGCAACTAATGATTTCCATGCCCCTCGGTAGAAACGATATCCAATGAAGAACTGTACAGGAGTAGCAAGGATCAATTGCAGTACCGGATCATGGAGGAACATGAGTTGTTGAATATCAAATATACCCACAAACATGGCAAGAAACAGTGGGAGACTCAGCAATGAAGATATGATCGTCAACTTTCTCAGTTTGGAAAGCTGTTGTTTTCGTTCTTCAGCATCGGTTCTCTCATCTACATCAATTGAGAACTTCGCGGAATAACCCGCATCTTCGATGCTCTGAATGATACTCTTGATATCAGTAACTTGGGGATCAAAACTAACCGTGGCTTTTTCTGTTGCCAGATTTACCGAAGCCATATCAATACCACTATGTTTTTTAATCCCTTTCTCTACATGCGCTACACAAGACGCACAGGTCATCCCTTGTACTTGTAATTGAATGATTTCCATATAGCATCCTCCTACTTGGTCATCTTCTTGATAGTCTGAAGCAACTCATCAATGACCTCTATTTCCCCATCCTGTATCTGGTGAACTACACAACTTTTCATATGGGCTTCAAGTAATTGTATTTTCACCCCGTTTATTGCAGATTCAACACTCTTGAACTGATGGAGAATATCATCACAATAGACATCGTTCTCAATCATCTTCTTGATTCCTCGAATCTGCCCTTCAATCCTATTCATACGTGTTACCATGCGTTTTTTTGTTTCATAAGAATGATGTGCCTTCTTGATATGATCATGTTCTGTTTTCATGTACTATACCCCCCTACCGTATATAGAGCATACGATTGTTCACCACTTTTGTCAACATTTATTCCTGATAGTTTTTCTCAACTATCCAAAAATCACATCACATATGCAAATAGGCTCTAAAAAAGGCCACTGAGCGTAGCAAAACTGTAGACCACCTGTGCTCATATAGATCAGATTGAATACCGAGTAGAGAGAAATCTTGATAATGTTCATATTTATCGTTTAGCATTTGATGAATTTATTGAGAGGAATCAGAACATCTTCAAAAGTTCAATGTGGTGAAATTCGTAAAGAAATTGACTGAAAGTAATAAATAACCTAGCTTTCAGAAATGCAATTTTCAGGAGGAATTACTGCAGTATCTTATGACCTAGTTCTGGAAGGTGAAGAAAAGTTTTCCTTCAAAACCATAAAATGCTTTGCTTAGATTTGTTAAAAGTTTTAAGGGAACTCTCTATCGTTGGTGGCTCATTTGACTCTGGTCAACCGGCTCAATCATTGTGTTGAACTCAATTCCCTATCAAAGCTCTTCTCGTTTTGCAATTTCTTTCAAAAATTCAGTATCTTCCTGTCTCACTTCTCCCATTACTTAGATACTCTTTCTTTCATCAATACCTGAATAGCATTTCACTTACAATACCTAGCAATTATGATACTATGGGGCTTGAGAGGGTATCATGGAAAAATATATACGATTTGTATCAGCACATAGAAGGATCCTATTGATCCTGTTCATCCTAGTGAATATTCTTTCGATAATCGGTATAACCCATATCAAGATCGATTCAGCATTCGATATCTTCATGCCGGATGATTCCGCCTTCAAGCAAGTGACTGATGAGATGGAATCTTACTTCCCAGGTGTTGAGAACATCATGTTCATCGTGAACACTGAAGAAGCTTCATTATCTCTCTCTCTAGTGGAAAGACTTCATACGTTTCAACAGTTCTTGAATGAACATGAGCACATACAGTATGCGAATGGCCCTACTCCTGACATCATGATGAATGGAAGACAGATCATACGTCTGAATAAACTTGATGAAGAGGATCTTGCTGGGATCTCCTCATATTATGAGAGCATGGGTGAACTCTCACCGATGACTTTACATCAAGGTTCATTGTATGGAGTCTTTGAAGCATTCCCTGAAGATACCTTCACCAACGATGATATCCATGAGATCGAAGATGAACTTAATAGATTAGGCTTGAAGTATGCGATATCAGGGGAAACCTATATGCAGCTCAAGATCTTAGATTATATCCTAAAGATATTACTCATGATCCCCCCTATCGCTCTCCTACTTATTCTTCTTGTATTCAGATCACAGATGAGATCTATGAAAGCTACTATATTCTCTGTCTTGCCTGCCGGTATCGGAGCATTGTGGACTATGGGGATCATCGGATGGATTGGTCATGATATCTCGATCATAACCGTCCTAGCCCCGATATTCACTATCGTCATTGGAAGCGCTGATGGTCTTCATTTCGTCTCTCATGTTCAAGATGAGCAGGAGCGTAAAGTACCGAAGATAGAGGCTCTTGTTCAGACTCTTCGTATGGTAGGTATTCCTATGATCATAACTACGATAACCTCCATGGTGGGGTTCCTCGTGCTTCTTGTTATGAATAATGCCTCGTTAAGGGGACTAGCTCTTTCAGCCTCTCTAGGGGTCCTACTTGCGGGTATAGCTACCTGGTTCGTGCTTCCTCTGATATTGACCGGGTCAGTAGAGCTAGGGAACCATCGTACGAAGAAACAGATCGCTGAAGCTAAGAAACAGATTCAGGTAAAACGTCTATGGGGACGACCTTCTTTGATCTTGGTACTGCTTCTATTGGTCGTATCTGCATTCGGTATCCCAAGACTCACAACAGAGTTCAGTATGCTCTCTCTCTATAAGGAATATACAGATGTTCAGAAGGGCTTCAATCTGGCTATGGATGTGAATGACGGGAGTATCCCGCTCTTTCTCTTCGTAGAGCATAGTGAGAACCCACTTGAACCTGCACAGGCTGAGGCTATCATAGAACTTACTGAAACCTTGAAAGCCAGTGGGCATGTGGGAAAGATCATATCACCCTACACATTCATCTCCCTGATCAATAAATCTCTAAGTGGAGATGATGCAAACTATCCTCAGACTATGAAGGTGGCTCAATCACTCTACAACATCACTGCTAGAAGAGCTCAGAATCCATTAGAATATTTGATTGATACGGAAGCTATGAAGAGCAGGATCATCCTGTTTCCAACAGATCTCGATAATGCAACCCTTGATGCTATCATGAGTATTTCCAAAGAGTTTGAAGCCGCTCATCCTGGTATTAAGGTCTCACCGACCGGAGCCCAGTACCTCTTTAGAGAGCTTAACCAATCTATTGTCAAAGGACAGACTTCCAGTATCATATTGGCATTCATCATCATCTATCTATTGTTACTTATAGCTTTACGAAACCCAAAGACGAGTCTACTCGCCCTATTACCCATTGCAGTATCAGTTATCACGCTCTATGGAGCTATGGGAATTCTTGGACTCTCATTGAATCTTATCACTACCACGATCTTTGGTATCACTATTGGGGTAGGTATTGATTATGCTATTCATTTCATCTTTATATGGAACTCGTTCAAGAAAGAGGGGCTTTCTTCAGAGCAATCAGCTGAAAAAGCGATCTCCTATACATCCCGTCCGATCATGACGAACGGGTTCGGGATCGCTATAGGACTAAGTGCCCTGTTATTCTCTCCCCTACTCATCCATCTCTATGTAACACAGATGATGTGGGTATCGATGATCATGAGCATGGCATTAAGTCTCACTTTTCTCCCAACAGTTCTAAGAAGAGTCAAATAGATAGGATTAACGAATAGTCAGCTCAAAGCTCCAAGGAAGATCCTCATACACAGGATCAGTCCCTATGGATGCAGTCCCT
>CAZLZY010000179.1:4326-5428 GCA_964564075.1 uncultured Spirochaetales bacterium | reverse complement strand
GATAAATTTTTATAAATACTATTCTGCCAACTTAAAGATCGCAAGGATCGCTGCTTTATCAAGCGGTACGAAGTTACCTAAAGTCTTTGTATCCTGTGCTGAGCCTTTCTCAGCCATCTCCTCAAAGGATCCTTCATTGATATCGACCTCTGATAATCTTACTGCTAGACCCATCCTCTTGAAGTGCTCTTCTAATCGATAGATACCTTCTAAGGCCGTCTTCTCAGGGTTCTTGAAATCCATAGGGACTGCAAATACTCGAACTGCAAACTGTGCGAACCGTGCTATATCATGAGAATAGACGAACTTCATCCAGGCAGGGATGATGATCGCAAGTCCCGCTCCATGAGCGATATCGAACTTACCACTTAACTCATGCTCTATATCATGGGAGCCCCAGTCTCCGATCCTTCCGGTATTCAAGAGATTGTTGTGAGCGACAGTTCCGGTCCACATGGCTTCGGCCCAGGCATCATAATCTTCGTGATCAGCTAGGAGCTTTGGCGCATGTAATATGATATTCTGCATACCAGCTTCCAATAATCTATCGGTAAGACCAACATTCGTAACATTGGTGAAGTAACGCTCGATCATATGAGATAAGATATCAGCTGTTCCACAGGAAACCTGATAGGTTGGAAGGGTAAAAGCTAGTTCTGGGTTAAGAATAGAGAATACAGGACAGATATGCTCTGAACCAAAGGCTCGTTTGAGCCAACCCTCTTCATTCGTCACGACACTCCCATCACTCGATTCGCTACCTGCTGCAGGGATTGTAAGGATGGTCGCTATCGGAGTAGCCCCTTCTGGAGTTGCAGAACCAGTGAAGAAATCCCATACATCACCAGCATAGACTGCACCAGCTCCGATGGCCTTTGCAGAATCGATGACACTACCGCCACCTACAGCAAGGACTAGGTCGATCTTCTCTTCCTTACAGATCTTTATCCCCTCTCTCACGAGGCTCACTCTTGGATTGGGTTTTACTCCCGGTAGTTCGAATACGGTGAGACCTGCCTCTTTCAAAGAGGCTATCACGTTGTCATACAGCCCGGTCCTCTTGATACTCCCACCACCATAATGGAGCAGGACGTTCTTCCCG
>CAZLZY010000179.1:0-4316 GCA_964564075.1 uncultured Spirochaetales bacterium | reverse complement strand
CTAACTCACCGACTCTCTTCTCTGTATTTTTACCAAACACGATCTGTGTAGGATTTCTAAAATCAAAATCTATCATATGTTCTCCCCCATTGAATAATCACTTATGTATTATTTCTTACTACCAATATAGTAAAATTTCTCTCAGAGTCAAAAGGAAATAATGATGACACCTCGCTCTTGTAGTAGATTGAGGTTCTTCGTATCTCTGATACAGGGATTCCCGCTGATATTCAGATACTGCAGATCATATAGAGAGATCAGCGAAGAAAGATCATCAATCTCATTATGAGAGATATCGAGTACCTGCAGACTGATAAGTCCACTCAGGTCACTGATATCATCGATCTCATTACAGGAGAGGTCTAGCTCTTGGAGTTGTGAAAGATCTTTCAAGTCATAGAGATTGTGTATAGCATTATGGGAAAGGTTCAAGATGGTCACTGCTTCACAATAGGCTACTCCCTCTAGATCATCGATCTGAAACCCGGAAATCACGAGTTCCCCAGAAAGGTTAAGAAGATCTGAAGGTTCAAGGATAAGATCCATATTCCCGGTAAGCTCTGCCTTACAGGCCGTGATAAAATCAGAGATCTCTGCATCTACATACCATTGATGATCAACTTCTTGATACGCAACGTTATCGTCAAAATCTTCAGTAGCATGGCCGTAGCTCTCCTTTGGAGCCTCATAGACAAAGGAGGTAGCAGTGAAACTGAGAACCTTCCCATACTGAATAAGGATATCATCCTGCTTCCCTTCATAGGCTTTTATTATATGAGAATAGATGGATGAACATCTGTCCGGGTGGAGGTATCGCAAGAGACGGAGGAATATCTGTCTTTCTGTGATACTGGTAAGATCAAGGATCTGTTCTGTTTGTATGGGAGGACTGCTCAACTTCTGTAATAGAGGTAGATATCTCCTGATACTCCCCTGCTGGTGAGCATGGAGAATATGAAGTGTCATCTCTTTGAGATGGTCTTCTGTGGCCGATCCTTTAAGTTCGCGGTATAGCTGATCTCTATCCAATATATTCCTCCACAGGTATCTATTCCTATTAAGAAACTTCTTAACTTAGGTATTCGTTACACGGTCATGGAGAAAAAGAGCGCATTTGTGAGCTTCTGTAGATCATCTACAGAGAGTTCAACATCAAGACCTCGCATCCCACCACTGACAAGAATAGTTTTATTGAGGGTAGCTGATTCATCAATATAGGTAGTAAGTCTCTTCTTCTGTCCGATAGGACTCACCCCTCCAAGAATATAGCCGGTAGTACGGTGCACAAGAGCCTTATCAGCCATCTGTGCCCTCTTACAGCCATGGGTCTTAGCCACTGCCTTCAAGCTCAACTTTGTAGTTACTGGGATGATGCAGACGATGAGTTCTCTTTCATCGACTGCTACTACTAAGGTCTTGAATAGCTTATCTGCCTCTACCTGTAGCTGCTCGGCCGCTTCCGACCCATATGACGCAGTAGCATCATCATGGGTATAGGAATGTAGGGTGTAGGCTACCCCCTCTCTTTCGAGTTGTGTGATACAGGGGGTATTTGCTTTGTTACTGTCTCTTCTCGGTTTCTTCATGCCCTTTTCTCTTGGCTATGATATCACAATCATCTATGACTTTGTAGCCATCTAGGATCGCCTCTGCGAACTCACTACAGCTAGCATATCCGCATCTCTTGCAATTCAATTGGGGAAGATCCCCATTGATCTCCTCGACCATTTGAGCCTTCTTCTGAAAAGGGAAGTCTTTTGGAGAGACCTGTTTCTCAATGATCCATCCGAGTAATAGGATCATCGGGATCGTCAAAGCATATCGTGTAACCGCAAAACTCAATCCAAGGAACGAGGCCTCGGTGATGAGCATGGGGAGTTTCACGACTGCCCAGGTACTGATGATGATCACAACATTAGAGACACTCGCCCCCTTTGAGAGCAGCATAGCTGCTGCGGGGAATGCCGCATAGATCGGACCTGCTGAGAACGTACCCAGAGCTAAGGAGAGGAGTCGTCCTCTCCAGGCTGAACCGGTCCCAAATCCCTTTATGATCGTCTCTCTTGAGACCCATACGCCGATTAGAGCTGTCAGGATCATGATAGGGGGAAGGATCTGTACCATCTCTTTGATAAACCCAAGGAACAGGTTCACGCCCGCTAATGCAACCTCCAGATCTAGGATGAACGTTACCCCAAATAATATGATTGCAATCAAGATGAACTTGTACTGTAATAATCTAGTCTTGATCATAGTATAACCCCCATGAGTACTGCGATGATGATCGCAGCAAAGAAGCTATAGAGATTCCTTAGCACGGTGAACTTCATACCGAACTGCTTCTTCTCTAATGGGATAGTCACAAACCCGACCATGGTAAGTGTCGTGATGAATGCTGATATGGCCACAAGGAAAGCTCCCTGAGCAAGCAATTGTTTTGCGAGAGGGAAAGCGATGAATGCAGGGATGATCGTTATCGTCCCGATCAGTGCACCGTAGATGGTGCTGAGGAACTCACTATCTCCCCCTAATACGTCCTTTATCACCTCTTGTGGTATGATCGCGAGGACCCAGGCAATGATCGCCATGATCCCGATGATCTCAGGGAGAGTCCCCTTTGCCATCTGCTTGCCCATGCCAAGGCTCTTCTTGGTCTTCTGTTTATCTTTTTTCCAGGATATTCCCAAAAGAATGAGAACAGAGCCATAGAGAATGATCGCTTGAATCATACGACCTCCATAAGTAATCGTTGTTGCTTGATATTATAGGACAAGTTATGATCAATTCTGTGACCTATATCACACTTATGTTAATATTTGAGAAAATCTATCATTATCTATGATCCGGTATTCACCCTTTGCCACTTCTTGAATGATCTTCTGCTCGATAAGAGAAGAGAAGACTCGTGAGACCGTCTCTCTACTGATTCCGATCTCCTTGGCTATCGCGGTCTTTGATTGGGAGAGTCTAAAACCCTTCTGGTACTCTAACCCAGTGAGATTCAGGATGAATAATGCTATCTTCTGTTCTGCAGATTGGACTGAAAGTAGATCTAACTTCCCCTGAAGCGATATCAGTTTCTTAGAGAGAGCTGCGAAGAGACTCAAGGAGAAGTTCCTATCTGATGCGAGCTCTTCGATGACAGCTATGGGAATCTGTAATACGGTTACCTCTCCTAAGGCAACTACCCATGCAGGATAGTTCTCTCCGAGAAATGCACACGCCTCCGATATGAGGGTCCCCTTGCTCAATGTATTAATAGTGAGTTCCTTCCCATTGGGGAGGATCTTCTCGATCCGAAGCCGCCCCTCTACGATCAATGTCATACTTGCACACAGCTCATGAGGAGAATAGAGGACGTCCTTGTTATCACGATAGAGAATATGGCTCTTCTCGATGATTATATCGATAAGTTCATCCGAGATATCAGAGAAGACTGTATGGTTTCTCAGCAGGTTCTTATACATAAGTTTCATGATTCCTCACTTTCTTATTCAATCATACCATGAGATTTCACTTTAGTGTTCGGTTCAGTTATTGCATTGAGTTCAACACCCCACTATAATGCAATTCATACCTGAATATAATATCAGGTATGAATAAGGAGCCATTATGCTACAGATTGGAAAGATGAATGAACTAACCATCACTGCCTCAACCTCAACAGGGTATCTTCTAGATGGTGGTAACCGAGAAGTCCTCCTACCCAAAAGAGGTCTTCCCTCCCCATTGAAGAAAGGAGAGAAGGTAACGGTATTTGTCTATAATGATCAGAAAGAGAGTCTACAGGCAACAGTCAAGAAACCACTAGCACTCCTTGATGAGTTCGCTATCCTTACCGTACGGGATGTAACATCCTTCGGTATGTTCTTAGACTGGGGTATTCAGAAAGATCTATTCGTCCCTTCAAAGAATCTAAAAAGAGATTATGAGACAGGAGAATATGCACTTGTTAAACTGATTCTCGACTTCGAGAAGACGGGAGTACTAGGAACCACCTATGTGGAAGATCATATCTCCTATGAACCTAAAGGTCTTGAACGTGGTGCAGAAGTCTCCATGCTCGTTATAGGTCTTTCAAAACTTGGGGTGAATGTGATCATCAACAACCTCCATAGAGGTATCGTCTTCAACAGTGACATCCTAAACACATTAGAAAGAGGTGATCATATCAAAGGGTATGTGAAACTCGTAAGAGAGGATGGGAAGATCGACTGTACATTGAAACCTATCGGATTCAGATCAGCGGTCTCAGAGACTCAGCAGATCATATTAAGAGCTTTGGAACGTAATGGTGGAGTACTCTATCTCCATGA